>NZ_CP181168.1:0-123343 GCF_047824785.1 Nitrobacter sp. TKz-YC01
ATGACGGCTCTAGCAGCAAATGACGCCAGTCACCGCACCGGCAAGAAAGTCCGCTCGCTAACGCGGCTTGTGGAGTCCGATGCGGATCTGCTCAGCGCACAACTCAAAGAGTTGCGGTTGCGAGCCTTTCCGCCATCGTCTCTGAAAGAGCTCCGCAAATTCACCTCCGGCGAAGCGGCAAAACTTATCGGGGTTACTGACGCCTATATCCGCCATCTCGCACTTGCCGGTGACGCGCCCGAGGCAGAGAAGACGGCGCGTGGGCGCCGCCTGTTTTCGTTAGAGCAGGTCCACGAGATTCGTCGGACACTTGCAAAAACCAAACAGAGCTACTCTCCTAATCGCCGCGAAGGTGAGCATCTCCAGGTCATCGCGGTTACAAACTTCAAGGGCGGCTCCGGCAAAACGACTACCGCCGCTCATGTGGCGCAATACTTCGCTATGAAGGGCTATCGCACTCTCGCGATTGATCTCGATCCGCAAGCATCGCTCTCTGCGCTATTCGGTCTCCAGCCGGAATTTGATCTCCAAGAAAACGAAACGTTGTATGGCGCGATCCGCTACGACGACGCCCGCCGACCTTTGTCTGAGATCATTCGGAAAACGTATTTTGCGGGGCTTGATATCGTTCCGGGAAATCTCGAGCTCCAAGAGTTCGAGCACGATACGCCCAAAGTCCTGGCCGAACGTAACCGCGGCTCCGAGCGGATGTTTTTCTCGCGCATCGCAAGTGCGCTCGCGTCGGTCGGAGACCGATACGATGTGGTGATTCTGGATTGTCCGCCATCCCTTGGGTTTCTCACGCTCTCCGCGCTATGCGCCGCTCGCAGCGTTTTGGTAACGATCCATCCTCAGATGCTCGACGTCGCGTCGATGTCGCAGTTCTTGCACATGACCGCCAGTCTTCTCGATGTTGTCGAGCAGGCCGGCGGCGACGCTGATTACGATTTTTTTCGTTACGTGATTACGCGTTTCGAGCCCACGGATGGCCCCCAAGGCCAAATCGTTGGCCTCATGCGCAGTCTTTTCGGCGAGCGCGTACTAACGACCGCTATTTTGAAGTCGACCGCCATCTCGGACGCAGGGTTGACCAAACAAACGCTGTACGAAGTCGGCCGCGAGAATTTTGTTCGCAGCACTTACGACCGCGCTCTTGAATCACTGGATGGCGCACATGCCGAGATCGAAAATCTCGTCAAAGAGGCATGGGGGAGGACGGTGTGAACAAGCGACGTGACGCGCTCAAAGCCATGATGGCCCCAATCACCGCGCAGCCATCCTCCGGAGACCGGCAAGGTCGGACGCCGGTCAAATCGGGATCGCTCAAGGCTATGGGACTTTCTCTGCAGAGCCTATCGCAGGATGCCGACGAAGCGAGAGCACTACGTGAGCAACTCGCTGGGGGAGATCACGTGGTGGAACTCGACCCCACACTGATCGATCCATCCTTTATTCGCGACCGGCTGGATGATGCCAAGGCTGCGGAGTTTGAAGCCTTCCAAGCCAGCATCGCCGAACATGGGCAACAAGTCCCGATTCTCGTGAGACCGAGTTCTCAAACTGAGGGGCGATATCAAGTTGCCTACGGGCATCGGCGATTAGAAGCGCTTCAGCGCCTTGGCCGACCAGTTAAGGCCATCGTCAAACACCTGACCGACGAACAACTCGTGGTGGCCCAGGGTCGAGAGAACCTCGAACGACGCGATCTTTCTTTCATCGAGCGTGCGCTCTTCGCAGCGCGGCTTGAGGATCACGGCTTCGCTCGGTCGGCGTTGACGGCCGCCTTGGCAGTCCACAAAGGTAATCTATCGACCATGATCACGGTCGCACGCAGTGTTCCCGAAGAGCTCATTATCGCCATCGGACCGGCACCAAAGGTCGGCCGGCCCCGGTGGGAACAGTTGGCAGAACTTCTCACAAAGACGGGCGACAAATGGCGTCAGGCGATCGCGGCGCCAGGATTCGACACACCGGAGAGCGACACTAGGTTCGCCCGGGTTCTGAAGACGCTGTCGCCTCGTCAGACGAAAAAGACCAAGCAGGTCATTAAGGCAGATACTGGCGCTCCCCTCGCACAGATCGTGCAGGGAAAAGATCGCCTTCAGTTCACGATCGAAGAGAAATCAGCGCCGGCTTTCGGTGCTTACCTGATCGAGCAGCTACCCGAAATCTACGCGGCGTTTCGACGCCGCGCCGATGCGTAAACCGCGTTCACCAATACGAGAAAGGATCCATAGCGGCAAAAGAAAAGGCCCCCAAGACGTTTCCGTCCGGAAGCCCTCTCTCGTCTGTTTGGCGACTGACAGAGAATCACTTCCGCGAATCGCAGTCAAGTGTCTCGTGAGAGACGGCGCCGTTTTTGCGAGCCGATTTCCTTTGCCCTGAAGAGGCAAAGACATGCAATCACACACTCCAACGACGCCCTTTGGGCGGCGATCGCTGACGCTTGCCCATGTGGCAAGTAACATGGTTGCAACGACACGACCTCCTGACAAGGTCGTGCACAAATGGAAGATCTTTCACGCCATCTGCACGGCGCGACCGCGCCTAGGCGTGTCCGAGCGCTCGCTATCGGTTTTGAACGCGCTCCTCACCTTCCACCCGGAGACCGCGCTCACTGGCGACGACGATCTGATCGTCTTCCCGTCGAACCACCAGTTGTCGCTACGGGCGCATGGCATGCCGGCGTCGACGCTGCGGCGTCACCTTGCCGTTCTTGTTGACGCGGGCCTGGTCGTGCGGCGGGATAGTCCAAACGGCAAGCGCTATGCGCGGAAGGGCAGCGCCGGCGAGATCGAGCTCGCCTTCGGCTTCGACTTGTCGCCGCTGGTTGTTCGATCGGAAGAGTTCGAGAGCCTGGCGGCCGACATCGAGTCGGAGGCGCGGGCGCTCAAGCTTGTCCGGGAGCGGATCACGCTGTGCCGACGCGACATTGCCAAGATGATCGCCACGGGCATCGAGGAAGGTGTCCCGACGCGCCGGGAAGGGCAGGGGCCGGCCGACTGGCAGGAAGTGCACGCGGCTTTCCGCTCGATCGTCGATCAGATTCCACGCACCGCAACGAGGCAAGAACTTGAGCCGATTGCCGAGGAGCTGTCACAGCTTGCGGATGACGTGCTCAATCTTCTGAAAACACACATCGAATCCACGAATCTAAGCGCCAATGAGTCCCATTCTGAGCGCCACATACAAAATTCAAATACAAACCCCTTTATTGATCTTGAACCTAGCCTTCAAGAAGGCCGGGCGGCGAGGGCAGGGCCAAAACCTCAAACACCGAGGATAGCGGAAGGGACCTATCCGCTGGGAATGGTGCTCAACGCTTGCCCCGACATCGTCGATTACGCCAAGGGTGGGATTTCGCACTGGCGCGATTTTCTCGCCACCGCCGCGGTGGTTCGATCGATGCTGGGGATCAGCCCCAGCGCCTGGGAGGAGGCGCAATCCGTCCTGGGCGAAACGCCGGCCGCGATTGTCGTCGCGTGTATTTTGCAGCGCGGCGCGGCGATCAGATCCGCCGGCGGCTATCTGCGCGGGTTGACGCGGAAAGCCGAGGCTGAGGAGTTCTCGCTCGGCCCGATCTTGATGTCGCAGATCAATTCGCGTCTCCACGAAAAGCGGCGGGCGTGACGCGATGACGATCCGTCGCGCCTATTTTGTTGATGGTCGTCCGATCAAGGCGATTTGCCGAGAACTCGGCGTGTCGCGGAAGGTGGTTCGCAAGGTCATCCGTTCTCAATCGACGGAGTTTCGGTACGAGCGAGAGACACAGCCTCAGCCGAAGATGGGCCCTTGGAGTGCCGAGCTTGACCGGTTGCTGGTGGCAAACGAGAGCAAGGCGGCGCGAGAACGGCTGACGCTGATCCGGTTGTTCGAAGAGCTTCGCGGTCTGGGCTATGTCGGGGGCTACGATGCGGTTCGTCGATATGCGCGGCGCTGGAGCCAAGAGCGTGGCGCCTCGACCACCTCGGCCTATGTGCCACTGAGCTTTGCACCCGGGGAAGCCTACCAGTTTGACTGGAGCCACGAAGTGGTCCTGCTGAGCGGGGTCACGGTGATCGTGAAGGCGGCTCACGTCCGGCTCTGCCACAGTCGGATGCTGTTCGTGCGGGCCTATCCGCGCGAGACGCAGGAGATGGTGTTCGACGCCCATGACCGGGCGTTCGCACTGTTCAAGGGAGCCTGCAGGCGCGGCATCTACGACAATATGAAGACGGCGGTCGAGACGATCTTCGTCGGCAAGGGACGCCTTTACAATCGCCGCTTCCTGCAGATGTGCAGCCACTATCTGGTGGACCCGGTCGCCTGCACGCCAGCGTCGGGCTGGGAGAAGGGCCAGGTTGAGAACCAGGTCGGGCTGGTCCGCGAACGGTTCTTCACCCCGCGGCTGCGCTTCAAGACGCTGGATGAGCTGAACGCCTGGCTGCTCGATAAATGCATTGCTTACGCCAAAGCGCACCGACATCCGGAGTTCGCGGACCGAACCATCTGGGAAGTCTTCGAAGCTGAGCGACCAAGTGACAAAATGGACTACGGAGCGTATGCGCGCTGTCGATGCGGCGAATAAAAGCCGTCTGGATGGGCGCTTCTAGCCTGAGAACCGCGTAAAGCATATGAACGTCAAGAAGTTGATAGGTGATGCAGGAGAGCGTCATGCTGAGCAACTCTCACAGTTCTGTTCGACCGGCAAGCGAGCCCGAGCGTGCATATCTCGAATCCCTCATTCGAGCAGACTATGAGCGCTGCCACCCCGGCGAGACGATCGACGACATGATACGTCGCGCCTCCTTTTCGAAAGAGGACAAAGGACTTCTCCGCGATTGGATGGCAGTGGCGACGATGCGTGCGGCTGCGAGACACCTGGTATCGCCACCATCCATGGCGCCTAATGAGAAATTCACGCGAAGTAGCAGCGATGCCATTCGAGCGACCTCATCGAGCGACTAGTACTTGCTTTCCGAAGTTCGTGAGACACCGCAACAGGCCCTTGCGGCGCGTCCGTCCAATCGATCGGAGGGCGGCCTCAGCTTTCCGGGGTAAAAAGGATTGTCAGCAACAACGACGAGTCTTCGATGCCCCTTACCGCGTGCGGCTCGCTGCCTTCGAGGTACACCCACTCGCCGGCCGACAGTTCCAGCGAGGAGGCGGGGCGGCTAAGCAGAACTCGACCTTCCAGACAGTGCAATGTGATGGGACCGTTGACTTTGTGGGTCTTGATCTCCGCGCCGGAGTGAACCACAAGCCGTACGGCTTCAAACAGTCCAGATTTGACGATTGCAGTTGTTCGAGCGTCCTTCAGGCCGGAACCCAATGGTCGCAGATCGATAACCTCTCCGGGGCTGGCGTGGTGCATAGCCATTGGCAGCGATCTCCTGCGCTACGAAGCATCCCGCATCGGCGTACTTTGGCGGCTTCTCGGAGATCGATTTTGCTGTTTGCCGTCGATCATGGCAAGGGCTCATCCAATATCGGCTCATCCCCGGCAACGATCAGGCGACGTCAAGTCTGTAGTCGACACCCTCCCAGCGATCTTGCACCGACCAGTGGATGGTGAAGACGATGGCGCCGCCGGGCTTGAGAGTTGCGGTATCGAGGTCGGCAAAGTGAATGCCGAGGCCACTGTCCGCAGTCGCCGTGTCACGGACGTTACGCCAATCGTCCGCGCTCCAATGGACAACGGCCTCCGACGGCAGTTCGATTCCCAGCACTGAAGCTGAGGTAGCTTGTCAATGTGGTCTCGACTTGCCGACGGCGGGGGCGATTGTGATGCGCTCTTCTGCTCGGCTCAGCGCAATCTGTCCTTTCTCCGCCAGGTACCGTGTGTTTTTCCGCAGGAGGCGCAACGTGCCCGCCCGCCCACTCCCATTGGCCAAGGCGCTCTAGCCACCTATCTCACTGGTAGAAGTGTCTGATCGTTTGTCCATCATGCACCGCCTCATCTGTATCCAATGCCCACGACGTAATCGCGAAGGAGCGATTCCTCGTGTTCGGTATCTTCAAGAAGAGCTCGCACCATGTCCCTGGCATTCAGCACGCCAAGGGGGACGGTATCCCGATCCACAACCGGAATATTCTTCAGGCCGCGCTGTTTGACGATCGACCAGACCTCATGCAGCCAATCGTTTGGATGGCAGAAGGCGACCTCTCGTGTCATGACATGGGAAGCCGCCATCGTGCAGCTACAGCCTGTGCAATGACTGATGCTGCTGACGATGTCGGTCTTGGTGATGACGCCGGCCATCTTGCCGCTATCGTCACAGACGATGACCAAGTTCTGTCGTGGGCCATTCAGCAGTTTTGCGGCATCAATCAGCAAAGCATCTGCTCTGACCGTTACCAGTTTTTCCTGAACCGATGGTAAGATTTGTTGCACCGTAAGCACGTCATATCTCTCCTTTCCGTTTCTTCGACCGGTGTTTCTTCCCTTCGTTGGCTACGCTCAAGCGGCAGTCCACACCCCGATGGCGACGCGCAGCGTTGCCACGATGCCGGCCGCCGCCAGCGCAAAGCACGCGAAGCGCGTTGCCAGCAGCAGCCAAATCTTCACGCCGGAATGAACGTAATCCTCGACGACGACCTGAAGGCCAAGCGCCGCATGCCAGAACAGCGTGGTTAGCAGCAAAACCATCAGGACCGCCGTGATGGGCGAGCCGATCCAACCGATAAACGCTTCATAACTGCTGCCGCTATGGGCAATCAGCGAAGCGATGAACCAGATGCTCAACGGGATTAGCGCGACCGCCGTGATCCGCTCGGTCCACCAATGCCCGAACCCCGCCTTGGCGGACCCAAGACCCATGGCGCGGCCGAGCGGGGAGCGGAAGCGATGACCGTCCATCAGACTTTCCCCGCGATCAGCAGGCTGGCAGACCAGCAGACCACAGTCAGCACCACGCTGGCGACAACCACGATCCAGCCAGAAACGTATATCTGGCGAAGTTCAAAACCGCGCACAGTGTCCCAGACCAGATGACGGATGCCGCCGCAAAGATGCAGGAAAAAGGCGAATGTGGCCGCCAGCAGCAAAATCTGTCCGGGCCAGGATGCAATGATATCGTGGAAGCGCAAATAGGCGTCTGGCCCGCTCGCCGCCGCGATCAGCCAGATCACCAGAATGACGGCGCACGCGCTTAAAAAGACGCCGGTAATCCGGTTGGCGATGGACAGCACTGAAGTGAGCTGCGGCCGGTAAATCTGGATATTGGGCGAAAGCGGCCGCATATGCTTGCTTGAAAAGTGTTCCATGATCCGCCTCTCAGCTCCGTCGCTCGGCGACCATCTTTTTGATCTGCGCAATGGCCTTGCCCGGATTGAGTCCCTTTGGGCAGGTCCGGGTGCAGTTGAGAATGGTGTGGCACCGATAAAGCCGGAACGGGTCTTCAAGGGCGTCGAGCCGCTTTCCGGTCGCTTCGTCGCGGCTGTCGGTCAGCCAGCGCCAAGCCTGTAAGAGCACGGCCGGTCCCAGGAAGCGGTTACCGTTCCACCAATGGCTTGGGCAGCCGGAGGTGCAGCAAAAGCACAGGATGCACTCGTAGTAGCCGTCGAGCTTTTCGCGTTCCTCGGGTGCTTGCAGCCGCTCCCGGTCCGGAGCGGCCGTCCTGGTCTGAAGCCATGGCTCGATCATCTCATATTGCGCGTAAAGATGCGTGAGATCGGGAACGAGGTCCTTGACGATCCTCATATTGGCGAGCGGATAGATTCTCGCGGGCGCATCGGTGTCCTCAATAAATCTCGTGCAGGCCAGCCAGTTGGTGCCGTCCATGTTCATGGCGCAGGAGCCGCAGATTCCCTCGCGGCAGGAGCGGCGGAAAGTCAGCGTCGAGTCGACGTTGTTCTTGATCCAGATCAGCGCGTCCAGAACCATGGGGCCGCAATCGTCGAGATCGACCTCGAACATATCAAGGCGCGGGTTGTCGCCGCTGTCCGGATTGTAGCGATAAATCTCGAACCGTTTGATGCGGGTCGCGCCTTCCGGCGCAGGCCATGTGCGCCCAGGCTTGATGCGCGAGCCGGGCGATAGGCCGTAATTGCGAGGGATGGGGAATCGCTTGAATACAGTCCGCCGGGGGACCTGGTCGGAAGAAGTGACGATGAATGTGTCGGCTTTTGTCATTTTCTTCTCCCGTCTGTGAGCTCGTAAACGTGTCCTCCCCGAGGGTGGTTCCTGTCCTCACTTATGGCGAACCAAATTCATTGCACGCACCGTAGGTATATCGACTGACGCAGCGAGCTTTCCAGGCTAGCACGCAATCTGCGTCCACGTCAGTCGCTCAGTGAAAGCGGCGGCGGACGGCAGTGGAAGCCGAGCACCCATCGTGAACGATAGTACATCGGGCACGAATGGCTCAACGGTTATTGGATTTCACATAAATACCATAAGATTGCAGCACAATGACGCGATGATTTTTCGGCAATCACGATCGCTCCGGCGGCTGAGGTTACCCGCTTACGACGCAACAGCCGATGCGCTGAAGTAGATGCGTCTCGAAACGAGCCCGGCGACTCACAAGGGACTCCTTCCGATCTCGGCCGACATTTCTGGAGTAACAATTCGAGCGCCACGTTCAGGAAAGCAGCCTGACGATGCATGACGCCGCCAGCCGGCCCTATTATACTCCGCGCTCGTTCAAAGCCGATGCGATCTTATCCTTGAGAGCCAGGCGCTTTTTGCGCAATGTGGCCTCGGTCTCTTCGCTGACCGATTCGATCCGCGTCTCCGCCCGGTGAATCTGATCATTCACCTCATCATATTCTTCCAAAATCCGCGCAAATTCGGGGTTTGCGACCTTGAGGGCGTGTATGACGTCCATCTGATCTGGAAATTCATCACGAAGCGTGTGAGGAGTATTCGACAATTCTCTTCCCCTTGCTGTTCATCGAAGTGCCTCCGCCGCGAAGGCCACGCGCAATGCTTTCGGACAGAAACTTCGCTTGCGTTGTGATTGAAGTCAGAATGATCGGATTGCCAGACTAACTAACAGCGCCACGCGATCAAGGGTTCTCTACGCGAACGATGCGATAGGGATGGTATTGCTTCCCCTGCCCGATCGACACGTATTCACCCATGACAAAGCGTTCCTCTCCGAGACGAAAGCCGATCTCGTCGTCGCTTTCGCCTTCTTCGTAGTCAAAGTACCATTGCCCGCCTGGCTTGCGACGCAGCCGGCCAATCTTGACGCTTCCGTGTTTGTCAAAACGTCTCACGCGGCAAACCGCCTGATGCGTCTTCCACTCGTGAGCATCAAGACGATTGTCCTCGTCGAGCGGCACGAGAAGGTCATAGCCTTCGTGCTGCTCGCCCTCGGGATGCGCCTTTTCGCGCCCAAGCAACAATCGCACGTGGCGAAAACGCGACGTCAAACCCTCAACCTGGACCATAAACGACCTCTCTTTTACAATCTATCTTATACCTTGCGATTCGAGAGTTGATTTTGATTTGCATCAACATCTGTGCAGTCTGTGATTCGGTGACGCAAAGAACAGACGACTTCGAAACTCCAGATATTTCCTCGATGGCGCGCGCCTATCGTCGAGGCAAACTCCGCAGTCGATAAACCGCGACCGGCTTTCAGCCCCAATTCAGTTTACTGAGGTGGACCCGCTTGGTGAGACAGTTTGGCGGCCTGGCTAAGGTGGATCGGGTTCGTTTCTACGCCGCCAATTGCTCCGTCATTTCCGCCATAGCATGGACTTCGTCGGGCGTCCTGCCGGCGAAGGTCGAGTGCGGGCGTCGCCGGTTGTAATAGTCTATCCAGGAGCCGATGCCGCAGCGGGCTTGGCTTCCCGTTTCGAATGTGCTGAGGAAGACGCACTCATATTTGAGGCTGCGCCACAGTCGTTCGATGAAGACGTTGTCCATCCAGCGGCCGCGCCCGTCCATGGAGATGCGGATGCCGGCATCCTTCAGCGTCGTCGTGAAGGCGAAGCTAGTGAACTGCGAGCCTTGGTCGGTGTTGAAGATGTCGGGCCTGCCATGGCAGGCGATCGCCTCTTCGAGAGCGGCAACACAGAAGTCGGCATCCATCGTGTTCGACAACCGCCAGGCCAGGACCTTGCGGCTGAACCAGTCCATGATGGCCACGAGGTAAAGGAAGCCGCGCCGCATCGGGATATAGGTCACATCGGCACACCAAACGTGATCCGGCCGCTCGATCGCCAGGTGCCGCAGCAGGTAGGGATAGATGCGATGCTGCGGATGCGGCTCGCTGGTTCTCGGCGCCTGGTAGATCGGCGACAGACCGATCTTGCGCATCAGCCGCCGGACCCGCTTGCGACCCACGCACCAGCCCTGACGCCGCAGATGCCGGGCCATCTGCCGGGAGCCATACCAGGGCGTCTCCATGAAGGCCTCGTCGATGGTGCGCATCAGTTCGAGGTTCTCGGGCGTCTCGCCGGCGGGCTGTCGGTAGAACGACGCCCGCGAGATCGAGACCAGTTCGCACTGGCGGCGGATCGAGAGCCGGTTGTGATCGGGGTCAATCATCATTCTCCTCCGATCCAGGCTCAGCGATCGAAGGCCTTGGCCAAAAAATCCCGCTCAACGACAAGCTGGCCAATCTTGGCGTGCAGCTTGGTCACCTCGGCTTCCCGGCCGACCTGCGCATCAGCAGCCTTGTCGTCGAACGTCTTGGCCAGGTTCTCGATGGCCTGCCGTTTCCACTGCGTAATCTGGTTCGGATGAAGCTGGTGCTTTGTCGCCAGTTCCGAAATCGTCCGCTCGCCACGGATCGCCTCAAGCGCAACCTTGGAATGCGGCTTCGGCCTCAGGGTTGAGGCTTCGCCGCATCTCGGCTAGCTCACGCGTAGGCTTTGGATAGGTTAGGTCGCTCATGATGGGCCTTCGATCGATGCTTCAACTTCAGGAACGGTACGGTCGCGTGACAGATGGGATCGAATTGCCGCCTCGCGATGCGCCGCGTCCGCTCGGCAAAATGTCTCGCTGCGTTTGGTGGACAAGGCTCATTCCCCGTCCGGGAAAGCCAACGATCGAAATGTTGGCTGTCGATTAAAAAGCCGAGGTAGGCCCGCATCGGCTGACCACGATAGCGGCCAGACCTCAACGCAACTGATGACCAAAATCGCGAAGCTTGCTGATATGGGCGTGCCAATCGGCAATTCTTTCGGCGAAGATCGAGCCCAGGATAGCATCCGCTTGCACCATCGATAAAAACGCCTCACGAGGCGCTCAATCATGACTTCGCCGATTCCGGTCCGAGCCATGATCTCGCAGGTGAGGGGGAATCGCGGTCCGCTCGGAGACCAGAAAACCGTAGGCGGCGATGCACAGCATCGCGTGATGCCGCGCCAGCCGCGCCCCTAACGCCGAAATCCTGCGCCGCCGTCTTTTCAATCAGGGTGCGGACGAAGCCCTGATGTGTAAACCGGCGCTGAACAAAACCCCTTGAAGCTAGAGCGGTAACTTCTTGTGACAAGTAACGGAATCTACGTCGGAGTGGGGTCGCGGTCGGCGCCGACGTGATCCACTCCGATTGGCTTTTTTCGATTGTCTTTATGGCGTTACACTGGCACCTGCGGTGATGTGACACCTGTGCCGATTCACAGTTCGGGCTGCTAACCGCAACGGTGCTGACGCTTGTGGTGCTGCGGGCGCTTTATGCCTGTTTCGCGCGCGACGCTCGGAATTCGTTAATGCGAACGGCATTGCGACGAGTCGCGCAGCCGAATAGATTGGAGCTTTCCGCGCTTTCGTCCTTGCGAACCTATTGCCATCTCTTTGGCGGCGCAGGTCATTGCGTTGGGTGGGCACAGGGCTGATGACGGTTGCGTTTGGCCTTACTGACCTTCAAGATGGCAGGTAACTAGGCGCGCATTCGAAGCGGCGTGTGCACGTCTTTGTCATAGATGATCATCACAGACGCTGGCCGAATGACACGTGAAAAACTCTCTTGGTGGAGGACCCAATGATCGTCCGCATCCTCTTATTGGCATGTTCATTTCTACTTGCGAGCGAGCTGCCGGCGGCATCCCAACAATCTAAGGATGATCCCTGGAATCCCCACCACATAGATGCACTACCTCCCGACATCCGCCACTACATAGCGGCAATCTGCAAGGAACCGGCCAAGGCGCAGCATGATTTTGCAACCTATTCTCCAACCGAGAGGCGTTGGCGAATAAACCTCGAATATCTTCGATGCGATGGTCTCCGCGATTTCCGACGAAAAGGCCAATGCCTCGATGTGGATTTTATCCAGGTAGGCTCACGATTCCGGCTTACCAAAACGCAATACCGTGAATGCGGCTTCTGAAGCGGCGCCGCGTCCCGTCGGCTACGAAACCTTCGCAATCATTACGCTCGCATCCCGATCCGTCCCGTCCGGATTGGATCGCATAGTTGATAGTCAGAGATGTAGTCGGGCAATGGCAGAACGTCACGACGATTTCAACGATCAGCGCCGCGAGGACCGCGGCAGAGCTCGTCGATAATGCCCAATGTCGCCAGTCTTGATTGATCGCCCGACCGATTATGCCGTAGACAAGGCTATCGGCGGCTAAGCCGATGAGCAGCGTCCGGACAGACGAAGTCAGCGAAAGCGACTATGACCTATCTTCGATCCTCGCCTCATCCGGGGAGAAGGTTCTCGTGGCTTGCCTCCGGCTGGCGCGCAGAAGGCTGAATGCAGAGCATCCACAACGGTCAAAACCTCCGGCCGTGCGATGGAATAGTAGACCGTCGTTCCCTCGCGACGGGCTTCGACGAGTCCGTCTGACCTAAGCCGCATGAGTTGTTGCGACATCGGCACCTGTTCGATCCCGAGCCCCTGACGCAGTTCAGCGACTGACTTTTCACTATCCACCAGGGCGCAGAGCACCAACAGGCGCTGTGGGTGAGACAGGCTGCGCATCAGCGCCGCGGCCGATTCAGCCGCTGGCATCATGTTTTTTACATTCATGCTATTTAATTTATATTTCTTGAATGATATATGCAAGTGTCCGACGTGCGAGAGACGGCCGCGAGATTCAACGGGATAATTTGCTCCTACCTTGAACCAGATCAAGACGGAATGCGCGATGTCAGAGAAACTCGACGAATAAATCGGAGGAATAGTCCATGTCTCACGTTGTCGTTCTCGGTGCGGGCCTCGGTGGAACTATCATGGCCTATGAGATGAAGACCAAGCTGCAGCGCGATGATCGTCTCACCGTCGTCAATCTCGGGTCGACTTATTCGTTTGTGCCTTCGAATCCTTGGGTTGCAGTCGGCTGGAGACAGCCGGCAGATATTGAAGTCGACCTTGCCCCGGTGCTGAAACAGAGAGGCATCGAATTGCGGCCGGAGGGAGCCAAACGCGTCGAGCCGAGCGAGAATCTGATTCAACTCAACGATGGCACATCTATCCACTACGACTACCTGATCATTGCCACTGGGCCGGACCTTGCTTTCGATGAGGTGCCGGGACTCGGCCCGAAAGCCCATACCCAGTCCGTCTGTCAGACCGATCATGCTCTCCGGGCTAAAGTCGCATTCGACAAACTCGTCAAGACACCGGGACCGGTGGTGATCGGCGCCGTGCAAGGCGCATCTTGCTACGGCCCGGCCTACGAATTCGCCTTGATCCTCGACACTGCTTTGCGCAATGCGCGCGTCCGCGATCGCGTACCGATGACCTTCGTGACGCCTGAACCCTATATCGGTCATCTTGGGCTCGACGGCGTCGGCGACACCAAGGGGCTGATCGAAAGCGCGATGCGCGACCGCCACATCAAGTGGATCACGAACGCGCGCACGACAAAGGTGGAATCCGAAAGGCTTGTCGTCGAAGAGATCAACGATGACGGCTCGGTCAAGGCGACGCACGAACTGCCCTTCGCTTTCTCGATGCTGCTGCCGGCTTTCCGAGGCGTTTCGGCCGTTCATGGCATCGAGGGTCTGACCAACCCGCGCGGCTTTATCGTGATCGACAAGCACCAGCGCAACCCGGCCTTCCCGAACATTTTCGGCGTCGGCGTCTGTGTCGCCATTCCGCCGGTCGGCAAGACGCCACTCGCGGTGGGCGTGCCGAAGACCGGGTTCATGATCGAGTCCATGGTCACCGC
Source organism: Nitrobacter sp. TKz-YC01 (assembly GCF_047824785.1). Taxonomy (GTDB): domain Bacteria; phylum Pseudomonadota; class Alphaproteobacteria; order Rhizobiales; family Xanthobacteraceae; genus Nitrobacter. Next base: position 14,059 of record NZ_CP181168.1, read on the forward strand.
CACGGCGGAGAACATCGCTTCGCTCCTCAAAGGCGAGGAGCCGAAGGCGGTCGCAACCTGGAACGCGGTCTGCCTCGCCGACTTCGGCGATGATGGCATCGCATTCGTTGCACAGCCACAAATCCCGCCGCGCAACGTCAACTGGTCGTCACAAGGCAAATGGGTCCACGCAGCCAAGATCGGCTTTGAGAAGTACTTCCTGCGCAAGATCCGGCAAGGCAAGGCCGAGACCTTCTACGAAAACCTCGTCCTCGACATGCTTGGGATTAAGAAACGGAAGGAAATTCACGTGGAGACGGCCGAATAGGCAGCAAAAGGAAACGACAATGACAATCGATCGCGCCGTGATGATGTTTGCCGGCTTCATGGTTCTCGTGTCGCTAGGGCTCGGCTTCTACGTGTCGCCCTGGTGGTACCTGCTCACGGCCTTCGTCGGGCTGAACCTAATCCAGGCGTCGATGACAGGATTTTGCCCGGCGGCCATGGTCTTCAGGAGGCTCGGCTGCCCCGCAGGTGTCGCGTTCAAATAGAGGCGAAGCCTTCTTCATCCGATGGTCGGGCGAGAGATCGCCTGTGAAAGCTGCATGCCCATGTATCGAACGATCTCGCGCTTCGTGACAGCCATTCTCGCCGCGGCCGCGAGCATCGGCATTACGGCGGCCGACGCCGGCGAATTCGTCGTCAAGGCCACGACGATTCCCGAGATGAAGGCCGTCTTCGGCCAGGTCGAAAGCCGTATCGTCGTGCCGGCGCGCGCCCGCATCGGCGGCTCGGTTCGGGATCTCCGCATCAGCCAGGGCGACGAGGTCAAGGAAGGACAAGCAATAGCCGTCGTTGTCGATGACAAGCTTGCGCTTCAGCTCAACGCTGCCGACGCCAAGATCGAGGCGCTCAACTCGCAGCTCACGAATTCACGTGTCCAGCTTGAGCGGGCGCAGCAGCTCAGGGCGAGTGGGTCTGGCACACAGGTCAGCCTCGATCAGGCCAAGATGCAGTTCGAGGTCGCAACCAACCAGGTTGCGGCGGCCAAGGCGGAGAAAACCGTCATCGAGCAGAGCGCGCGCGAGGGCACCGTCTTCGCGCCAGCGACGGGCCGGGTGCTCACCGTCCCCGTCACGCTCGGTTCGGTCATCCTGCCCGGCGAGGACATCGCCCGCATCGCGCCGGGACCGTACTATCTGCGGCTGTCTTTGCCAGAGCGCCACGCCGGCGAAATCGTGCAGGGCTCCGACGTGCTGGTCGGCGCGCGCGGGCTGACGACCGCGCCGGGCCAGCTTCCGGCCGCGCATCGCGGCCGCATCGTCAAGGTCTATCCGGAGATCGTTGATGGGCGCGTGATTGCGGATGTCGAGGTCGAAGGGATCGGGGATTATTTCGTCAACGAGCGCACGCTGGTGTCGATCCCGGTCGGCAAGCGCACGGTGCTCGCCGTGCCACTCCAGGCGATCCGGACGATACATGGCGTGGACTATGTGCGCGTCGCCACGTCCGCGGGCGACGTGGATGTCGCCGTCATCCTCGGCGAGGCCGTCGAGGACGATGGCCAAAGGCGCACCGAAATCCTCACGGGCCTGCACGACGGCGATCGGATCGTGCTGCCATGAAGCTCGGACTCGCCGGCAATATCACCCGCGCCTTCATCGCCTCTCCATTGACGCCGTTGTTCCTGCTCGCGTCCCTTGCGCTCGGGCTTGTCGCGCTGATCTCGCTGCCGCGCGAGGAAGAGCCGCAGATCTCCGTGCCGATGGTGGACATCCATGTCACCGCCAACGGGCTGAAGGCGGAGGACGCCGTGAAGCTCGTCACCGAGCCGCTGGAGACCATCGTCAAGAGCATCGATGGCGTGGAGCACGTCTACTCGCAGACCCAGGACGATGGCACCGTGGTGACGGCGCGGTTCAAGGTCGGCACCAACTCGGACGCCGCTATTCTTCGCGTCCATGAGAAGGTCCGGGCCAACATGAACCGAATCCCGGTCGGGATTCCGGAGCCGCTCATTGTCGGCCGGGGTATCGACGACGTGGCGATCGTGGTTGTCACGCTGCGACCGACGGCGGAGGCTGCGTCCCGGTGGACGTCGAACGGGCTGACGCGGCTCGCCCGCGAGCTGCAGGTCGAGGTTTCCAAGCTGCCTGACATCGGCCTCACCTATATCGTCGGCGAGCAGCCGGAGCAGTTTCGCGTCGAACCCGACCCCGAAAAGCTGTCCCTCTACGGGATCACGCTTCAGCAGCTCGCCGCCAAGATCGAAGGCGCCAACCGGTCATTCCGCATCGGCACGGTGCGGGAGGATACACAGCAGCGCGCGATCGTCGCCGGCCAGACCCTGCAAGCGCTGCCCCAGATCGGCAACATCGTGCTCACGGCCCGCGACGGCCGTCCGGTCTATGTCCGCGACGTCGCCGACGTCGTGCTCGCGCCCTCGCCGGCCGAAAATCGCGTCACCGACATCCGCAAGACGGCAGATGCCGGCCTTGAACGCGCGCCCGCCGTTTCGCTCGCCATCGCCAAGCGTCCCGGCACCAATGCGGTGGTGATCGCCGAGGAGATCGTGCGGCGGCTGGAGCAGGCGCGCGGCCAGATCTTCCCGGCGGATGTCGAGATGACGGTCACGCGCAACTATGGCGAAACGGCGAACGAGAAGGCCAACGAACTTCTGTTCCATCTCGCCCTCGCCACAGTGTCGATCGTGGTGCTGGTCGCCGTCGCCATCGGCTGGCGCGAGGCGCTGGTGGTGGCGGTGGTCATCCCGACCACCATCCTGCTGACGCTGTTCGCCTCGTGGATCATGGGCTACACGCTCAACCGCGTCAGCCTGTTCGCGCTCATCTTCTCCATCGGCATTCTGGTGGACGACGCCATCGTGGTGATCGAGAACATCGCGCGCCACTGGGCGATGCGCGACGGCCGCTCGCGCGCGCAGGCCGCGATCGACGCGGTGGCCGAGGTCGGCAATCCGACCATCGTCGCGACGCTGACGGTGGTGGCGGCGCTGCTGCCGATGCTGTTCGTGTCCGGCATGATGGGTCCCTATATGAGCCCGATTCCGGCCAATGCCTCGGCGGCGATGCTGTTCTCCTTCTTCGTCGCCGTCATCCTGACGCCGTGGCTGATGATGAAGTTCGGTGGCACCCACGCCGGCGGCGGCCACGAGGATGCGAGCGGCGGTCGCCTCGGCCGCATTTACGTTGCGGTCGCAAGGCCCATCCTTGCTGCCCGCTGGCGGTCCTGGACTTTTCTCCTGGTAGTCGGCTTTGCCACGCTGGCCTCGCTGGAACTCATCTATACCAAGCATGTCACGGTGAAACTCCTGCCTTTCGACAACAAGGCCAATCTTCAGGTCGTGCTCGACCTGCCGAAGGGCTCGTCCGTCGAGGACACCAACCGGGCGCTGCAGGCGATGGTTGATCGTCTCGCATCCGTGCCGGAGATCGTGTCGTTCCAGACCTACGCCGGCACGGCCGCGCCGTTCGATTTCAACGGGCTGGTGCGGCACTATTATCTCCGCTCCAGTCCCGAGCAGGGCGATATTGCCGTGAACCTGCTCGCGAAAGGCGACCGCGCGCGCGCCAGCCACGCCATCGCGCTTGAGCTCCGGCAGCGCCTGAGCGGTCTCGACCTGCCGAAGGGTACTGTCGTGAAGGTGGTCGAGCCGCCTCCGGGTCCGCCGGTGCTCGGCACGCTGCTCGCGGAGATCTACGGCCCGGACCCCGAGACCCGGCGCGCGGTGGCCGACAGGATTCGCGCGGCGTTCAAGAGCGTTCCCTTCATCGTCGATGTCGACGACAGCTATCACAACCAGGCTGAGCGCGTGCGTGTCGCGATCAATCAGGACAATCTCGAATATTACAAGGTCGAGCAGGCCGACGTATACGATACGCTTCGCAGCCTTTATGGCGGCACCACGGTGGGCTATTCCCAGCGGGGCGGAGGACGCTACCCGATCGCCATTCGCCTTGCGCTGCCCAAGGCGAAAGCGGTGATGGACGCGCGCGCGCTGACGACGCCGGTGCCTGCCAACGCGCTGCCCGGCGGCCGTGGGGTGGTCGAACTCGGTGATGTTGTCAGTGTCACCCACGAGTCGGCATCCTATCCAATCTTCCGGCACAATGGCCGCCCCGCCGAAATGGTGCTGGCGGAACTTGCCGGCGCCTATGAAGCACCGATCTACGGTATGCTCGCGGTGCGCGACGCGATCGACCGGATCGACTGGGGCAACCTGCCGAAACCCGCGATCGCGCTGCACGGCCCACCGGGCGACGAAACTCGTCCGACCCTGCTCTGGGACGGCGAATGGGAAGTGACCTGGGTGACCTTCCGCGACATGGGAGCGGCCTTCATGGTGGCGATCCTGGGGATCTATATCCTCGTCGTCGCGCAGTTCGGCTCCTTCAAGCTGCCGCTCGTCATCCTCACGCCGATCCCTCTCACCTTCATTGGTATCATGCTTGGTCACTGGCTGTTCAGTGCGCCCTTCACGGCGACCTCCATGATCGGCTTCATCGCGCTCGCCGGCATTATTGTGCGCAACTCGATCCTGCTGGTGGATTTCATCCGCCATGCGCAGCGTCCCGAGCGGCCGCTGATCGACGTGCTGCTGGAGGCGGGCGCAATCCGCTTCAAGCCGATCATATTGACCGCAATTGCCGCCATGATCGGCGCTGCCGTGATCCTCGCCGATCCGATCTTTCAGGGGCTCGCGATTTCACTCCTGTTTGGTCTCGCATCATCGACGGCGCTGACCGTGCTCGTCATCCCGGCAATTTATGTCGTGCTGAGAGGAGACCGGCAGCCCAATCAGGGCCGGCAGGCGCCGCCGCCCCCGGAGCCGACCCATGCCGGCTCTGCATCAACCTGAAACACAGGAAGCCATGAGGGCTCCACTTGAGAAATCGAAGCGGTTGGTCTCAATGTTTTCGTGATGGGGCCCATACTCGCGGCGATGTTCATTGCAGTTTGGGACATATTTTCTACTTCGCGACAAAGCGCCGCCTTCGGGGTCTGAATCCATCAAAGTGGTCTCTTTTGATCAGAGTCCGATCTTAAACACGCATCAAGCTGTCGCGCTCCGGGATTTAACCTGGTGCAACTACGAATGCGCTAGGTGCTGTTTCGCCGAAAGCCGCTTGTCGCGCGTTATGTCAACGCACCTAGGAAGATAAGCAATCACTTGCGCCTGTTCAGACAGGTTCGGGCGCTCCTTCTGCATTTGATCGATATCAACAACTGCCGGTGACGCGCGATGTAACCTTTCAAGTGAAGAGGCCCAGTATGCTGATCTATAATTCATCGAAGGGATACGGTGCGATACCGCAGGCGATCCACTGGCTGACCGTCATTCTAGTCGCTGTTGCCTGGAGTCTCGGTCTTTTCGGCGATGATTTACCCAAAGGAACGCTGCGTGATGCAGGGCTATTTGTTCATATATCCGCGGGACTCGCTGTTATAATTCTGCTTATCATTCGGTTGGCGTGGAACTTCTTCAACCCACCGCCATTCGCGGGGTCTACAACGCTCGGCATCTGGTTAGTTCGCTTGGGACAGGCCGCTCACTACTTGCTCTATGCCCTGCTGTTTGCGGTTCCTGTCGCCGGGATTGTGCTGCAATTCGCGCGCGGCGAATCTATTCCAATATTTGGATTGTCCGAAATTGCATCGCCTTGGGTTAAGGATCGGGCGTTCTCCGGGAATGTTGAAGAGGTGCATGAAGTCCTTGCTCATACGCTGATGATTGTCGCAGGCTTCCATGCCGCTGCTGCTTTGATCCATCATTGGATACTTCGTGATCAAACGCTCGCAAGAATGCTTCCTCGTTTCGGCGAATAGGTAACGTTCGATCCTAATGTATGCTAGGGCAAATGAGTGTGACGTTCCTAAGACGCGAACGGTTTGGGCAAGTAAATGAAACACATGTGAACTCTCTTCCTGGTAATATTTGTTGGGTTGGTTGCTGGCAATTGCCGCTTCAGCGCAAAAGTCTGAGCTCGGGACCAGAAGGTTTGCTGAGCAATCCTCAGTCGTCGAGAAGACTTCCAGTGTATCCAGGGTTAAAGTCTGGACGCGCGCACGCCACGCTGGGAGGCCCGCCAGGAAGGATTGACACGCGACAAGGTATTCGCCTGCAGCAGCAAGTGTCGAGAGCAAACAAGTGGTCGGAAATATTCTCTCCATGATCAGCGAGAGTTTCCTTTTCAAGGCACGCACGACGCGAATGCAACGCAGGTTGGTGACCTATCGGCAATAGCGAGGGCGTCAACCTTGACTAAAGACCGTTGGACAGCAGGACCGGTGCGGTGGGCTCACGATCACGGAAAGTTCTATGAGTACCGCGACAAACTATTTGAAGAGCCGCGCATTCGGCGGTTCTCCGCGCATGATGGAAGAGACCGCCGTTTCCGATGCATGGATGACCTGTCATAGCATAACTGGTTACGCTGACTCTCGTTTAGCGGCGTTTCCTAACGCGCTGGAGCGCAAAGAGATGGACCCCGCGCTTGTTGTCGAGCGTTTCGACAGGGTGACGTCTAGGGTTAACGCGGGTTCGAATGGTCATGGAGATTGGCACCGAGCGGCCAGCGAGGCTCAAGCAACGGCTGGGACTGCAGGCACGACAGGAAGGGTTCGAGATCCCACCAGTGCTGCGATCAAGGTCATTGACCATGCTTTCTAATTTTATCGTTCGGTCAGTTCTTGTTGCATTACCGGCTTTCGGCCTCCTATCAGGTTTTGCTGTGCCTTTGTTTGGTTTGCCAGCATTGCAAGAATGGGTATGGGCTGCCTTCACTGTGCCGGTTCTGGTGGCTCTGCTCTATGAGATTGCAGCAAGTCTGAGACGCGCGGAGGTCGGTCTCGATATCGTCGCAGCGCTGTCGATGACGGCAGCGCTGGCGGTTGGCGAGAACCTTGCAGCTGTCGTTGTCGCGTTGATGTATTCGGGGGGCCAGTATCTCGAAGCCTTCGCCGAGGGTCATGCGCGCCGCGAGATGACTGCAATCCTCGCGCGGGTACCTCGTACGGCTGTCAGGCATTGCAATAGCGTGCTTGAAGAAGTCGGTCTTGAGGATATCGTGCCGGGTGATCGGCTACTCATTCGACAAGGGGATGTCGTCCCGGTCGATGGAACGGTCGCCAGCGGCGTCGCAATTCTAGATCAATCGGCGCTGACAGGTGAACCGATCCCGGTTCATCAGCGGGCCGGCGATGAGGTGATGAGCGGATCGACCAATGCCGGCGAAGCTTTCGACCTGGTGGCGTCACATTACGCCGCTGAAAGCACCTATGCCGGCATTGTCAGGCTGGTCGAGGAGGCGCAGCGCTCTAAGGCGCCGATGTCACGGCTTGCCGACCGGTTTGCCATACTGTTTCTTGGCGTGACCGTGCTGATTGCAGGCTTAGCCTGGTACTTCACCGATGATCCCATTCGTGCCGTCGCCGTTCTAGTGGTTGCAACGCCGTGCCCGCTTATTCTGGCCGTGCCGATCGCCATTGTATCCGGCCTTTCACGCGCAGCACGATTTGGCATCCTGATCAAGGGCGGGAAGGCCATTGAGGCGCTGGCGCACGTGTACTCGCTCGTCATTGACAAGACGGGAACGCTGACTGACGGCAGGGCCCAGGTCGTATCGGTCAACGTTCGCGATCATCTCGCTCCCGACGACATCTTGCGCATTGCAGCCTCGCTCGATCAGGCGTCGAAGCACATTATCGCCCAAACCCTTGTGATCGAGGCGCGCGAGCGCAAGCTGCACCTCTCGACCCCGTCCAATGTAATCGAGACGGCGGGCGAGGGCATCGAGGGCAGCATTGACGGGCTAAATGTGGTGGTCGGCGGCATCCGCTTCGTCCGATCCAAATTAACGAAGACGGCAACAAAGTCGTTTGAGCCAACGCAAAAGGCCGGCGCCGTCATTGTCGCCGTTGCGATTGGTGGCGAAATGGCCGGCGAGGTCGTGCTCGCCGATGAATTGCGTGTGGGCACGCAGGCCCTTCTGCAAGCGCTCAGAAAATTGGGAATACAGCGAATTGTTCTCGCGACCGGAGATCGCCGCGAGGTCGCGGAAGCTGTAGCGGACGGACTCGGGGTCGATGGCGTTAGGTCGGAGTTGACGCCGGATCAGAAAGTGTTGGTTGTACTTACGGAGCGGAAGAACGGTCCGGTCATGATGGTAGGCGACGGTGTGAATGACGCCCCGGCGCTGGCGGCGGCTGATATTGGGGTAGCGATGGGCGCACGGGGCACAGCGGCGTCGGCTGAGGCAGCAGATGTAGTCTTTCTGGTTGACCATCTTGATCGTATCGTACCTGCGATTCAGATCGCGCGACGCTCGCGCCTGATCGCGCTCGAAAGCGTCGCTGCGGGGATTGGACTATCGCTGCTCGGTATGATCGCCGCAGCGTTTGGTTATATCACACCCGTTCAAGGTGCTTTGCTTCAGGAGGTGATCGACGTCGCGGTCATACTCAACGCGCTGCGGGCGCTCGGTGGAAATGAGATCCAATATACGCTTGCGAAGTAAGGCGGCTCAGGACTGACCGTGAGCCCTCGGCCAACTACCGCTTCTGGGCGCGAACCGGTCCTCGTCAGAGCTACCCCTCCGCTGAGGACCATGGTCACGCTTGCAGGTCTGTTTGAAAAACCAGCCCAACCCCATCTACCCCATCTCTGATCAGTACTCGGTCCTTTATGTCAAAATAGTAAGTTGGCAGCGGTGACTTTGGAGATCGGAAGGAAGGCTGGCGGATGCATACTCCCGACCCGGAAAGTTCGAGGGCATCCGTAAATCGAGCGTCCAGCGAAGTTAGGCCCCAAATCCATCAGCCGCATACCTTATCTTATGCCGGACATCAGCGCGGCAGTTCCATCCGTCAGGATCGCCTGACGGGAGGGGCATTCAGGGTCGCGCTTGCAACATTTCCGAGCAATGGCGGGCAATCATTGTCTCTTCGCTGGTCGGTATGACGCGTATTTCCACCAGCCTGTTCTCTGTGCTGATCTGCTCGCTGCTTTGATCAGGCGTAGAACCGTCGATCCGTACTCCGAGCCATCGCAGCCGCTCGCATATTTTCTGCCTTACCTCTGCGCTGTGTTCGCCGATGCCGCCGGTGAAAACCAGGCATTCCAGACCGCCTAGCGTATTTGTCATCGCGGCGACTTCCCTGGCGACGCGAAACGTGAACAGCTCGATCGCCTCGGCAGCTCGCGGATCGTCGCTGGCGAGCAAGACGCGCATATCGGCGGAAAGACCAGAGACGCCAAGCAATCCGGATTCCTGATAAAGTACGCACTCGAGTTCATTGAGCGACATACCGTGCTGCTGAAGGTACAGCAGTACGCCAGGATCGATGGCGCCGCTGCGCGTGCCCATCATCAATCCATCCAGCGGGGTGAGGCCCATGGTGGTATCGATGCTTCGGCCATTGCGCATAGCGCAAAGGCTGGCTCCGTTGCCGAGATGCGCCGCTACGGTGCGCATGCCGGCCAGGTTCGGCGAGGTCTCGGCCAAGCGGTTAGCGATGAATTCAAAGGAAAGTCCGTGAAAGCCGTAGCGCCGAATGCCCATCTCTTCGAACCGCCGCGGGATAGCAAAGCGGCTTACGGGTGGCGCAAGGCCATGATGGAAGGCGGTGTCGAAGCAGGCAATCTGCGTGAGACCGGGCCGCAGCGACTTGATGGTCCGTATCGGGAACAAACAGCGCGGCTGGTGCAAAGGTGCAAGTGGCGTCAGGGCAGCCATCTCCTCAATGGCCTTGTCGGTGACTTCGGCTGGACCGTCAAAATAGCGTCCGCCGTGCACGACGCGATGCCCAATGGCGGCTAACGTGCCGCCGGCGAGATAGTCATTGCTCCAATTCAGGATATCGGTGAGCAAGGCCCCGCCGCTATTGTCGGCTGGTAGGAGGCGCTTCTCGAACAAATGATTACCAGCGGCGTCAGTTACGGTGAAGGCTGGCTTGGCCTCGTGTTCGTCGAGCAGGCCTTTGCAAAGCAAGCGCGGCAAAGTCCCCGAAATATCGAACAATCCGAATTTGATGCTGGAGGAGCCGGCATTCAGGACCAGGACGGCATCGGACATCATCGATATTCCTGACATGGCAGGCGAGGCAATCGTCAATCCCCGGCTGGGGCTGAACTTTGCCGAGCCGCGCTGCTTGGCCAGACCCAGTCACGAATTTGCGGCATGTCTTCGCCGTGTTCGCGGACGTAGTGTGAATGTTGGATCAATGCATCGCGAAACTGCTGCTTGATATGGGCCGCGGCGCTGCCGAGGCCGGGAACGCGCTCGATTACCTCGATCGCCAGATGAAACCGATCCAGCTCGTTCATCACCACCATGTCGAACGGTGTCGTCGTGGTACCTTCTTCCTCAAAGCCGCGGACGTGCATTCCCGCATGATTGGTCCGGTTATAGGTCAGGCGATGGATCAGGTAGGGATAGCCGTGATAGGCAAAAATCACCGGCCGGTTACGCGTGAAGATACCGTCGAAATCGCGTTCGCTAAGGCCGTGTGGATGCTGCTCCTTCGGCTGCAGCGTCATGAGATCGACGACGTTGACGACGCGAATTTTTAGCTCGGGCAGGGATTTTCGAAGCAGGTCTACCGCAGCCAAGGTTTCGAGCGTCGGAACGTCGCCGGCACAGGCCATCACGACATCCGGCTCGGTGCCTTCGGTTTCGCTACCGGCCCAGCTCCAGATTCCGATGCCGGCGTCGCAATGCATCGCCGCCTGTTGCATGGTCAGCCATTGCGGCGAAGTCTGTTTGCCGGCGACGATCACGTTAATCCTGTCATAGGTTCGCAAGCAATGATCGGTGATCCAGAGCAGTGTGTTGGCATCAGGCGGAAAGTAAATGCGCACGATATCGGCCTTCTTGTTGGCGACGAGGTCGACGAAGCCGGGATCCTGGTGGCTGAAGCCATTGTGATCTTGCTGCCAGACGTGTGACGTCAGGAGATAGTTGAGCGAGGCGATAGGGCGTCGCCAGGGCAAGCCGCGCGAAACCTTCAGCCACTTGGCGTGCTGGTTGAACATGGAATCCACGATATGGATGAAGGCCTCGTAGCAGGAGAAGAGGCCGTGTCGGCCGGTGAGCAGATACCCCTCCAGCCAGCCCTGGCAGAGATGCTCGCTCAAGACCTCCATTACCCGGCCATCCTGAGCCAGGTGTACATCGTAAGGCTCGGTGCTCTCCATCCAGACACGTTCGGTCACCTCGAACACCGCATCGAGGCGGTTTGAGGCGGTTTCATCCGGTCCCATGATACGAAAGTTTCGCGCCTCAGCGTTAAGCCGTACCACATCGCGAAGAAGTTGCCCCATCAAGCGCGTCGCCTCGGCCTTGACGCCGCCAGGCTGGGGCACACCAACGGCATAATTGCGAAAGTTCGGTAGCTTAAGGCCGCGTTTCAACAATCCGCCATTGGCGTGCGGATTGGCACCCATTCGACGTTCGCCGGTTGGAGCGAGTGCTTGCAATTCAGGAATAAGGCGGCCGGTGTTATCGAATAGCGTCTCAGGCTGGTAACTGCGCATCCATTGATCGAGCAGCTCCAGATGCTTTGGATTTCCACGGGGGTTGGCGATCGGAACCTGATGTGCGCGCCAGAAGCCTTCAACCTTCAGGCCATCGACTTCCTTCGGCCCGGTCCAGCCCTTAGGGCTGCGGAGCACGATCAGCGGCCATTTCGGGCAGTCGTTCGTCTTGCGTCCATCGCGCGCGTTTCTCTGGATCGCACGAATGCTCTCGATGGCCTGCTTCAATACGTCGGCCATCTGCCGATGCATCAGCCAGGGCTCGTCACCTTCAACGAAAAAGGGCTCGTGACCATAGCCGGTAAAGAGATGACGGATTTCCTCGTCGTTCATCCGGCCGAGCACAGTTGGGTTGGCAATCTTGTAGCCGTTGAGGTGAAGGATCGGGAGAACCGCGCCGTCGTGCACCGGACTAAGAAATTTATTGGAATGCCATGAAGCGGCCAAGGGTCCAGTCTCGGCTTCGCCATCGCCTATCACGCAGGCAACGATCAGGTCAGGATTGTCGAAAGCCGCGCCATAGGCGTGCACCAGCGCATAACCGAGTTCGCCGCCCTCGTGGATCGAACCCGGCGTTTCCGGAGCGGCGTGACTTGGAATACCGCCGGGGAAGGAAAATTGACGGAACAGGCGACGCAGCCCGTCGCTATCCCGACCGATATCGGGATAGATCTCGCTGTAGGAGCCTTCCAGATAGGTGTTCGCTACCACGCCGGGGCCGCCATGACCGGGTCCGCAAACGTAAATGACGTTGAGATCCGAGGCACGGATAGCACGATTGAGGTGGGCGTAGATAAAGTTTAGCCCGGGCGTCGTGCCCCAATGTCCCAGCAGCCGCGGTTTGATGTGCTCTGGCCGCAGCGGTTCCTGCAGCAGCGGATTATCGAGCAGATAAATCTGGCCGACCGACAGATAGTTGGCGGCGCACCAGTAGCGGTCCACTAAGTTCAGGTCGTCTGTATCCGCCAGTTCTTCATCATTCGCTCTTATCGTTCCCATCTTGATTTCTCCGGGTCGCCCTGCATATCAATAAGATTGAACGCCGATCGATCCGTCCCCGCCAGGCAAAGGGTCCGCATTGGGGGTCAGTGCGGGAGCAGGATACATACTGATCAACCGTTCCCACATTTACCGGCATGGTACTCTCCCTCAGATGAATCTCGGTGAACGAACCTTGTTAAGGGTCGCACGCGATGCCGGATCGGGCTTTGATCTGTCTCAACAGTGAATTTGCGGTCGTGATATCGGGTGTTCTCATCCATCCAGCGCACGCCGCAGTCTTCGAATGAGGACACCGCGCGCGCGATCGTCTGCGGCGGCCTCAATGCGATCGTTGATGTCAAGGACGAGTTTTGACATGTCATTATGCCAGTCGAGCCTAACCACGGCCTCAGGCGCCAGCCGTCGGCGGTGGGAGGCGTCCAGCGGCGTCGGTACCGCCGCTGACAACTCATAGATGTCGTCCAGAAGCGGCTGAAAAACCCGCGCCGCAGGTATGATCCGTTCGGAAATGCGTTCCGCGAGGCCAGCGATGGCCGGCTCCTCGCCATGGACCAGGAACAGGCCGCGCAGAATCGGACGGCGCGCGGCGATCCACCGCGCCAGCTCCGATCCGTCGGCGTGTCCGGAATAGTCGTCGATACTGCGGATCCGCGCCGCGACCTTGATCTCGTTGCCCTGGATACGAACGGCCTTGGCGCCGTCGATGAGAAACCGACCGAGCGTTCCCTGGGGCTGAAAGCCGACCAGCAACACGGTGGCCCTCGCGTTCCACAGCCAGTTCTTCAAATGGTGCCGGATGCGCCCAGCATCGCACATGCCGCTGGCGGCGATCACGATATGAAAGCCGGTCAGCTTGGCGATCGCCTTACTCTCATCGACCGTTTCGGTGAATCGGAGTTGCGGCGAGTTCAGCAGCCGACGTACATCGACCCCAGGATCGAGGCTTGAGGCGTGTTTGCGAAACACTTCAGTGGCGCGGATCGCAAGCGGGGAATCGAGAAAAATTGGCGCCGCCGGAATCTCGCCGCGCTCTATCAGATCGACCAGATCGACGATCAGCTCTTGGGTGCGTTCCACCGCGAAGGCTGGAATCAGTAGCGCGCCCTCGCGGGTCGCGGCGTCGCGGACCTCGGCTGACAAACGCGCGCGGCGAGCATTGGGCGTGATTGGCACCCGCTTCCGGTCTCCATAGGTCGATTCCGAGATGACGTAGTCGAAGCCCGCCGGAGCCTCGGGATCTGGCTGCAGCAGCTTTGCGTCGGGGCCAACGTCGCCGGAACAGAGAATGCGGAGCGGCTTTTGCGAAACATCCTCATTGTCGAATTCGATCTCAACCGAGGCGGAACCAAGCAAATGTCCGGCGTTCCAGTAGCGCGCGCGAACGCCCGGAATCACATCGACCCATTTTTCATAGTCGACCGGTATGAACGACTGCAGCGTGGCAATTGCATCGGCCTGCGTATAGATCGGGCTGACCTCGGGCCGCCTGCGCGCCGCATTGCGCCGGTTCAAGGTGGCGACCTCAGACTCCTGGATACTGCCGGCATCCGGCAGCATGTAGGAACAGAGATCGATGGTGCCGCGCGTCGCAAGGATGTGACCGGGAAAACCATTGCGCACCAGCTTCGGCAGCAGGCCGCTGTGGTCGATATGGGCATGGGTCAGGAGGACGGCGTCGATGTCGGCGGCACGAAAAGGAAACGCCCGGTAGTTCAGTTCTTTCAGCGTCTTCTGTCCCTGAAACAGGCCGCAGTCGACCAGGAAGCGTCCGGATCGGGTTTCAAAGAGATAGCTTGAGCCTGTTACGGTCCGGGCCGCGCCGCAAAATTGGATCGTTACGCTCATCGGTATGTCTCCGGAATATCCGCAACCTTTATCTCGCTCTGCAATGCGCTAACGAATAGATTATCGAGCGGGATAGCGTTGGTGGAATGCGGAACGCTATGTGTCGAGCGGATCGAGCGAATGCCTGACAAGGCCATCTTGCGACAGAGTTTTTCCCCGAACAGCGCGTGGGTAACGACGACGTCGATCTTTGTCGCACCGGCAGAAGTGAGCGCCTTGGCGCAGGCCATCACGGTGCCGCCTGAGGAGACGATATCGTCCACGATCAAGGCGGGATGACCAGCAATGCGTGACGTGTCCTTGAATCCGATTTCGACGGAGCGGTCGCCGCGCCGGGTTTTCTGGGCAACGGTATGAGAGATCCCGAGCCGTCCGGCGAGGTCGCTAACCCAAGGCTGTGATTCTGCATCCGGTCCCACCACCACGGTCGCAGGATCAAGACCCGTTTTGTGCAGCGCAACTGATATTGCCGGCATGGCCGACAGATTGTCGGACGCGATCCCGGGAAATACGGTTCCGATATAGGGTGTACGATGAAGGTGCGCGTCGACAGTGACAACGCGATCCACGCATCCGGCAATCAGTGCGCCGATCACCCTCTGGCTGATCGCCTCGCCTTCGTGGAACGCGGTGTCCTGGCGCATGTAGCAGAGATAGGGCGCGAGCAGGACGAGGCGTTTTGCGCCTCCGCGCCGCAGCGACTCGGCAGCGAACGTCAGCGCGATCAGTTTATCGTTCGGCCGGTCGAGCGACGCGTAGATAATGGTCACGGGCGCCGCCGGTCCGGCCATTACCCGTATTTCTCCGTCGGGAAACCGATGGATCGCAATCTCGTGAAAGGGAATGCCGAGCCGCGTTGCGAGCCGGGCGGCGTCGCGCGATGACGACGGCAGGCTCTGAATGATGGTTGCGTTCATGGCGTAGTCTCGCCAGCTGCCTGATCCCGAATATCGATGGTGTAACCGCAGTTCGCCTTTGCAGCGTTGGCGGCCAGATCGAGTTCGGACTGATCGTAGGCATGGATTCGATAGAGTGGCTGGCCTTTCTCGACGTGATCGCCGATCTTGCCGAAGAGTTTGATGCCGGCGCCCTTGTCGATCGGCGCGCCTGCGGTCCGCCCCAGGCGGTTCAGTTGCAGGCAGTCGATTTCGGAAATTGTGCCGTCGCTGGCGGCTGCGACATCGAGGGTCAGCTTGCCGATGTCGTTGCGGCAAGCCGGGGGGCCTTGGGCATCAATGATAGCCTGCATCTTCTTCAGCGCCGCTCCGCTGTCGAGCAGTTCGCGGGCGCGCGCATAGCCGTTGCCGCCACGCAACTGCGGGTCATATTCCAGAAGATGCGCGGCAAGCCGCAGCGACTTTTCACGCAGGTCAGTGGGGGCGTTCGCATCGTTGGTCAGAACAGCTATGACGTCCTCGGCCTCCAGAACCGGACCGATGCCGCTGCCGATCGGCTGGCAGCCGTCGGTCGTGATTACCTCGACGGCAATGCCGAAATGGTCGCCGACGAATTCAAACAGCTTGCGCAGCCGCATCGCGTCGGTGGCGTTGGTCAATTTCGCCGTCGGGCCGACGGGCAGGTCGATAAGGAGATGCGTAGAACCGGCCGCGAGCTTCTTCGACATGATCGAGGCAACCATCTGCTCGCGGGTATCTGAGGTGGTGCCGGTTTCTGAGACAGGGGCATAAGGTGGATCGCCCGATGAAAAGGACGATCCGGTATGAAGACACGCAGACGATTTACGGCTGAGTTCAAGGCCAAGGTTGCGCTTGAGGCGATCCGTGGCGAGCGGACGATTTCGGAACTGGCGACAAAGCACCAGCTTCATCCGAACCAGATTACGCAGTGGAAACGGCAGGCCATCGAGAACCTGGCCAAGACGTTCGACGACAAGGCTGCTGATGCGCAGGTCGGCCGGGAAGCCGAGGTGACCAAGCTGCACGCCAAGATTGGCCAGCTTGTCGTTGAGCGGGATTTTTTGGCCAAGGCCTTCGATCGCTGAGCCTGGATCGGAGGAGAATGATGATTGACCCCGATCACAACCGGCTCTCGATCCGCCGCCAGTGCGAACTGGTCTCGATCTCGCGGGCGTCGTTCTACCGACAGCCCGCCGGCGAGACGCCCGAGAACCTCGAACTGATGCGCACCATCGACGAGGCCTTCATGGAGACGCCCTGGTATGGCTCCCGGCAGATGGCCCGGCATCTGCGGCGTCAGGGCTGGTGCGTGGGTCGCAAGCGGGTCCGGCGGCTGATGCGCAAGATCGGTCTGTCGCCGATCTACCAGGCGCCGAGAACCAGCGAGCCGCATCCGCAGCATCGCATCTATCCCTACCTGCTGCGGCACCTGGCGATCGAGCGGCCGGATCACGTTTGGTGTGCCGATGTGACCTATATCCCGATGCGGCGCGGCTTCCTTTACCTCGTGGCCATCATGGACTGGTTCAGCCGCAAGGTCCTGGCCTGGCGGTTGTCGAACACGATGGATGCCGACTTCTGTGTTGCCGCTCTCGAAGAGGCGATCGCCTGCCATGGCAGGCCCGACATCTTCAACACCGACCAAGGCTCGCAGTTCACTAGCTTCGCCTTCACGACGACGCTGAAGGATGCCGGCATCCGCATCTCCATGGACGGGCGCGGCCGCTGGATGGACAACGTCTTCATCGAACGACTGTGGCGCAGCCTCAAATATGAGTGCGTCTTCCTCAGCACATTCGAAACGGGAAGCCAAGCCCGCTGCGGCATCGGCTCCTGGATAGACTATTACAACCGGCGACGCCCGCACTCGACCTTCGCCGGCAGGACGCCCGACGAAGTCCATGCTATGGCGGAAATGACGGAGCAATTGGCGGCGTAGAAACGAACCCGATCCACCTTAGCCAGGCCGCCAAACTGTCTCACCAAGCGGGTCCACCTCAATGGCCTCCCGAACGCGCGTCACGAGGATGTCCTCCAGATGAGGCTTAAATAAAATATAATCTATGCCGGCGGCCGCGGCCTTCTCCGCCATATGCTGGTTGGGATAGCCGGTAATGAGAATAATCGGCGCCACGACATTGCGTTGACGGAGGCGAACCGCCACATCCAGTCCATCCATATAGGGCAATTTGTAATCGATCACCAGGCAATCGACATCGTCCGGGTCAATGGAAGTCAACAGCGTCACGGCGGCGCTAAACGTGCGAACCTTGAACCCGTGGGTTTCGAGTAGAAATCGCAACGACTGAAGCACAGCAGGATCGTCATCAAGAACGCAGATTTTGTGCTTTGCGATTGTGAGCTTTGTCATCTGATGTCGCGAATCCCGATAGCTAAATTGTAACAATACGACTGTGGGAATGCGACGGTTTGATTTAGCTCAATCGTTCAAAATGCCGGCGCGCAGCGCAAGTCGGATTAGCTCGGACAGGCTGTGTGCCTGCATTTTGGTCATGACATTTGCCCGGTAAACCTCGATCGTCCTGGGACTGATATTGTGTTCGCGGGCGATCAGCTTATTGGACAGCCCTGCGACGAGGCCGTCCATGACCTGACGTTCGCGCTGACTGAGACTCGCTATCCTCGATGTGAACCGCCCCGGGTTTGCCGGAGGCCGTTTGGTTTAAGTTATGCCGCCATGGCCGATTGTTCCAGCATGGCGTAGTAGCGTTGCTCGGCTTCGGCGGGCGGGATGTTTCCGATGGGCTCCAAGAGCCGTCGGTTGTTGAACCAATCGACCCATTCCAGCGTTGCGAACTCGACGGCCTCGAAGCTACGCCACGGTCCGCGTCGGTGGATCACCTCAGCTTTGTAGAGGCCGTTGATGGTTTCGGCGAGAGCATTATCGTAGGAATCGCCGACACTGCCGACAGACGGCTCGATGCCAGCTTCAGCCAGGCGCTCGGTGTACTTGATGGATACGTACTGACTTCCTCTGTCGCTGTGGTGTACGAGCCCGCCGCGATGGACCGGCCGTCGATCGTGCAGGGCTTGCTCCAGCGCATCGAGCACGAAGCCGGCGTGCGCCGAACGTGATGCCCGCCAGCCGACGATCCTGCGGGCATAGGCGTCGATGACGAAGGCGACATAGATGAAGCCGGTCCAGGTGGCAACATAGGTGAAGTCGGAGAGCCAAAGCGCATTCGGCCTCGACGCCTTGAACTGGCGGTTGACGTGATCCAGCGGGCATGGCGCCGCCTTGTCGCCGATCGTGGTCCTGACCGACTTGCCGCGGATAACACCGTGCAAGCCCATGGTCCGCATCAATCGTGACACCGTACAACGGGCGATATCGAAGCCTTCGCGCTTGAGTTGCCGCCAGATCTTGCGCACGCCATAGACGCGGAAGTTCTCATCGAAGACGCGCCGGACCTCGATCTTCAGGATGACATCCTGCCTGGCGCGCGCCGACAGCTTGGCGGGATCACGCCGTTTGGCGACATGGGCATGATAGGTCGAGGGGGCGATCGACAGAACCTTGCAGATCGGCTCGACCCCATGCGCCGCGCGATGATCGTCGATGAAGGCGATCATGGCTTGGACCGGCGGTCGAGCTCCGCCGTCGCAAAATAAGCGCTTGCCTTGCGCAGAATCTCATTGGCTTGCCGAAGCTCGCGGTTCTCACGCTCAAGCGCCTTCAGCTTCTCCGCCACGTCCGTTGGGACGCCTGCTCGCTTGCCGCTGTCGATCTCCGCCTTCTTCACCCATTCCAGCAGGGTATGGCCGGAACAGCCAATCTTGGGGGCTATCGCCTCAATCGCAGCCCAGCGGGACGGATACTCGCTGCCGTGATCCAAAACCATTCGAACCGCTCGGGCCCGAACCTCCGGTGAAAACTTGTTCGTCGTCTTGCTTGTCATGGCTCCATCCTCTCAGGAGTTGGAGCCTCCGGCAAACCCGGGGCGGTTCAATGCGATCTCAGCCGAGACGGCGTTACTCTTCGCATGATCGGGGCTCTGTTGGAGGGCAGCCTCGATCATTCCGATCAGCCGTTCATCTTCAAACGGCTTTTCGATGAAATCGCGCGCGCCCAACTTTATCGCTTCAACCGCGAGAGGGATATCCCCATGTCCGGTCATGATGATGACGGGCAGGGGCGAAGCATTGGCTTTGAGGCGTCGAAGCAAATCCATTCCATCGATGCCAGGCATGCGAACGTCGGACACGACACAGCCAAAACGAAGACCGGCATGAGCATCGAGGAAGGCTGCGGCAGTGTCGAATGGTGTGACTTTGAAGCCTGCCGAGCCAAGCAGGAAATCAAACGAGTCCCGCATCGTAGGATCGTCGTCGATGACGTAGACATTTTCCTTATGCGACATCTGGAAAATCCTCGGTCGACGCTATAGGCAAGGTCAGTCGGAAGGTGGCGCCGCCGGAATCGTTTGTTTTGGCCCACATTCGGCCGCCGTGAGCCTCTACAATTGATCGGCTGATAGAGAGCCCCAGGCCCATACCGGTTTCTTTGGTCGTGAAGAATGTCTCAAACAGGTTTGCAGCGGCGGCCTCGCTGAAGCCATGGCCAGTATCCGATATCGACAATTCGACCATCTCGTCTGACGCTTTTTTGCTGGAAACGGCAAGTTCCCGTTTTGGTGATTCCACCATCGCCTCCAGGGCGTTTCGAAAGAGATTGACCAGGACCTGCTGAATCTGCACGCGATCGACCAGGACGCTGTCGCATTCTGCATCCAGTTCAAGCCGCAGCATGACGTTCTGTTCACGGGCACCCGTGAGACCGAGAGCCTCGGCTTCTTCCATCAGATTTGCCAGGCTTTCGACGCGCTTCTCTGACTCCCGCCGGGAGACGAAATCGCGCAACCGCCGAATAATCTGGCCGGCGCGAATGGCCTGATCTGCGGCGCCATCCAGCGCCGTTTCGATCCTCGCGATGTTGGGGGCGGTACTCGCCGCCGCTAGAAGACGACGCGACCCCTTCATGTAGTTGCTGATCGCGGTAAGCGGCTGGTTCAATTCATGCGCGAGAGTCGAGGCCATTTCACCCATCGCGCTCAAGCGAGACATGTGAACCAGTTCGGATTGCAGTTCCTGAAGTTTTGCCTGGGTTTGCTGATGCTCTGTTAGATCGCGAACAAATCCGGTAAAATGTCGCTTTCCACCGGAGTGCATTTCGCCGACGGACAGATGCATTGGAAAAGTAGCCCCATCTCGGCGTTTCCCGGTGACAATCCGTCCGATGCCGATGATGTGCCGTTCGCCGGTGGATTGATAGCGGGCCAAATAGCCGTCGTGTCGGCTGCTATCCGGTTCAGGCATCAAAATGCTGACATTCTGGCCAATGGCTTCGTGTTCTGAATAGCCGAACAGACGTTCGGCTGCAGTGCTGAAGTGCTGCATGATGCCGTGATCGTCAATAACAATCATCGCATCGGGAATCGTATCGAGAATCGAACGCAGATGATGTTCGCGCGCGAGCAAGGCTTCTTCGATCAACTTCTGATCATCAATATCGAGCACCACGCCACTCAGGCGCCGCCGCACTCCGTCGTCGGTGATGACGAGGCCGCCTCGTACCCGAACCCAGCGACTCCCTTCCGGTATCCCACTGATCCGGTACTGAATATCGAACCTGCAGCCGGTCTTGACCGAGCGTTGGATAGCCGATTCGGTGCGGGCGCGATCTTCCGGCTGGAGCAGGGAGAGGAAAAGATCGTAACTGACCGGGACGGTTTCCGAGACGCCAAAAAGCCTGCGCGTTGGGCTGGACCAGAGCAGTTTCCGGGTCGCGAGATCGAGATCCCAGATGCCAACTCCGGATTTGTCGATTCCGCGTTGCAATTCGTCGTCACGGAACAGACCATTTAAGGATGGCAGATCATCACTCGTCACGGTTCACTTCCCCGCACGGCAAAGGAAAGCTTCATTGAAAAATCGACTGTACCTCGCGTAATGAGCCATCATTCCCAGTTAATGAGGCTATCCCACCTATGGTAGGGCGCATAGGATCCAGGATTGAAAGATAAGGCTTTGTCCGGCCAAAAAACACCAAAAAATACCATACTGTTGCAGCCAGCCCCGGCCAGCGCGGATCTCCCGGCAAGCCCCTGGTCTGCTTTCGTTTCCGCGCGCAGGGGATTTCTCGATGCAACGCTATGTTCACGAGGAAAACATTCTTCTCTACCGCAAGCTGCTTGCGGAGACGACGGATAAAGAAAAGCGCAAGATCATTTTAAGATTGCTGGCGGAGGAGGAGGCAAAAGAGCTGCCGACCCCCTCTCCAGAGAAGAAATGATTTGTTATACTGCAGGCCGAGCGATCAGCGGATCGTCAGGTGGTCTGAGGTGGACCCGCTTGGTGAGACAGTTTGGCGGCCTGGCTAAGGTGGATCGGGTTCGTTTCTACGCCGCCAATTGCTCCGTCATTTCCGCCATAGCATGGACTTCGTCGGGCGTCCTGCCGGCGAAGGTCGAGTGCGGGCGTCGCCGGTTGTAATAGTCTATCCAGGAGCCGATGCCGCAGCGGGCTTGGCTTCCCGTTTCGAATGTGCTGAGGAAGACGCACTCATATTTGAGGCTGCGCCACAGTCGTTCGATGAAGACGTTGTCCATCCAGCGGCCGCGCCCGTCCATGGAGATGCGGATGCCGGCATCCTTCAGCGTCGTCGTGAAGGCGAAGCTAGTGAACTGCGAGCCTTGGTCGGTGTTGAAGATGTCGGGCCTGCCATGGCAGGCGATCGCCTCTTCGAGAGCGGCAACACAGAAGTCGGCATCCATCGTGTTCGACAACCGCCAGGCCAGGACCTTGCGGCTGAACCAGTCCATGATGGCCACGAGGTAAAGGAAGCCGCGCCGCATCGGGATATAGGTCACATCGGCACACCAAACGTGATCCGGCCGCTCGATCGCCAGGTGCCGCAGCAGGTAGGGATAGATGCGATGCTGCGGATGCGGCTCGCTGGTTCTCGGCGCCTGGTAGATCGGCGACAGACCGATCTTGCGCATCAGCCGCCGGACCCGCTTGCGACCCACGCACCAGCCCTGACGCCGCAGATGCCGGGCCATCTGCCGGGAGCCATACCAGGGCGTCTCCATGAAGGCCTCGTCGATGGTGCGCATCAGTTCGAGGTTCTCGGGCGTCTCGCCGGCGGGCTGTCGGTAGAACGACGCCCGCGAGATCGAGACCAGTTCGCACTGGCGGCGGATCGAGAGCCGGTTGTGATCGGGGTCAATCATCATTCTCCTCCGATCCAGGCTCAGCGATCGAAGGCCTTGGCCAAAAAATCCCGCTCAACGACAAGCTGGCCAATCTTGGCGTGCAGCTTGGTCACCTCGGCTTCCCGGCCGACCTGCGCATCAGCAGCCTTGTCGTCGAACGTCTTGGCCAGGTTCTCGATGGCCTGCCGTTTCCACTGCGTAATCTGGTTCGGATGAAGCTGGTGCTTTGTCGCCAGTTCCGAAATCGTCCGCTCGCCACGGATCGCCTCAAGCGCAACCTTGGCCTTGAACTCAGCCGTAAATCGTCTGCGTGTCTTCATACCGGATCGTCCTTTTCATCGGGCGATCCACCTTATGCCCCTGTCTCAGAAACCGGCACCACCTCAGATCTCGACCAGGATGTCGAAGATTATATCGTGAGCTGGGCTCGGGAGTTACCCCGCAACGAGTCGATCAGAATTGTTATTTATCTCTCGGATACCGAATTCAAAACGAGCACGCTCGAAGACATCGGCGAGGCATTCAGTTGCTATTTTACTAGTCGTGCGGTCGTTGTTCAGCATGAATTGAATGAACTCTTTCGCATTGGACGCAGATCGCTTGGGATTGGGATCGCCATTCTTATATTATGTCTTTCTTCCGCGCATTTCGTCGATGGATACCTAACTGATGCACAGTTAAAAACTGTAGTTAGAGAAAGTTTCCTGATCTTGGGATGGGTCGCAAACTGGCGCCCATTGGAAATTTTTCTTTATGATTGGTGGCCGATTGCGCAGCGGCGCGCTTTGTATCGGCGCCTTGCGGCAGCACCGGTCGAGTTGCGATCCTATTCATTGACATTGATGCCAGAGCTGATTCCATCCGGCTCGCCCCCTTGAATGCGTGGGGGCGTGGTCCGGGATCCGGTCGTGAGCCATTAATTAGTCTATCTCACGGCCGACAGCGATAGTGAGCCTGCACCTGTTGTATCTTCTTGGGAGCAATCAACCCGCTGCTGCTAGTTGGTCATCTTCCGGAGAAATCAGGTATAGCCCAGACATAGTATCGACCCAGCAAAGATGATCGTGAACTTCCTTCACGCCGGCGACATTGTCTGCCGCGACCACGGCAGCCTGTCGGGCCCGTTCGTCGGTAATGATCCCGCTGAGATGAACGACTCCGCCGTGCACAATGACGCCAAGGCCGGATGGACACCAGTCGCTCTTCTCGATGGATGTAATGATGCGATCGCGAATATGGTCGTCATCCGCGGTCGGATCTGGAACCTCGCGGGCAAGCCCTGCGACAGCCTGCAGTAGATTGGCGCGTGTGACGATTCCGACAATCTGGTCGCCCCGCATCACCGGCAACCGCTTGATGCTGTTCTTTTCCATCGTTGTCACAATGTCTTCCAGCAACGTATCTTCTGACACGGTACAAGGGTTTGGTGTCATGATTTCACCGACCTTGCGACCTTGCTCGTGAACGAAGTCTGAGGTGGTGCCGGTTTCTGAGACAGGGGCATAAGGTGGATCGCCCGATGAAAAGGACGATCCGGTATGAAGACACGCAGACGATTTACGGCTGAGTTCAAGGCCAAGGTTGCGCTTGAGGCGATCCGTGGCGAGCGGACGATTTCGGAACTGGCGACAAAGCACCAGCTTCATCCGAACCAGATTACGCAGTGGAAACGGCAGGCCATCGAGAACCTGGCCAAGACGTTCGACGACAAGGCTGCTGATGCGCAGGTCGGCCGGGAAGCCGAGGTGACCAAGCTGCACGCCAAGATTGGCCAGCTTGTCGTTGAGCGGGATTTTTTGGCCAAGGCCTTCGATCGCTGAGCCTGGATCGGAGGAGAATGATGATTGACCCCGATCACAACCGGCTCTCGATCCGCCGCCAGTGCGAACTGGTCTCGATCTCGCGGGCGTCGTTCTACCGACAGCCCGCCGGCGAGACGCCCGAGAACCTCGAACTGATGCGCACCATCGACGAGGCCTTCATGGAGACGCCCTGGTATGGCTCCCGGCAGATGGCCCGGCATCTGCGGCGTCAGGGCTGGTGCGTGGGTCGCAAGCGGGTCCGGCGGCTGATGCGCAAGATCGGTCTGTCGCCGATCTACCAGGCGCCGAGAACCAGCGAGCCGCATCCGCAGCATCGCATCTATCCCTACCTGCTGCGGCACCTGGCGATCGAGCGGCCGGATCACGTTTGGTGTGCCGATGTGACCTATATCCCGATGCGGCGCGGCTTCCTTTACCTCGTGGCCATCATGGACTGGTTCAGCCGCAAGGTCCTGGCCTGGCGGTTGTCGAACACGATGGATGCCGACTTCTGTGTTGCCGCTCTCGAAGAGGCGATCGCCTGCCATGGCAGGCCCGACATCTTCAACACCGACCAAGGCTCGCAGTTCACTAGCTTCGCCTTCACGACGACGCTGAAGGATGCCGGCATCCGCATCTCCATGGACGGGCGCGGCCGCTGGATGGACAACGTCTTCATCGAACGACTGTGGCGCAGCCTCAAATATGAGTGCGTCTTCCTCAGCACATTCGAAACGGGAAGCCAAGCCCGCTGCGGCATCGGCTCCTGGATAGACTATTACAACCGGCGACGCCCGCACTCGACCTTCGCCGGCAGGACGCCCGACGAAGTCCATGCTATGGCGGAAATGACGGAGCAATTGGCGGCGTAGAAACGAACCCGATCCACCTTAGCCAGGCCGCCAAACTGTCTCACCAAGCGGGTCCACCTCAGTCCGACGCGTCCCTGCCGGCACCAAGCAGGAATTTCAGCCATCGAGCCCTCCTGCGCTGTGTTCCGATTTCGGCACGGCGAATAAAATCTCCTTCCGAAATGATGCCGACCAGCTTTCCTGCTGCGTTGATCACCGGGAGGCCACTGATATGTTGTTTGAGCATGGTGTTCGCGGCATCGGCGATCGTCGTGTCAGGATTGACCGTGGTGACCTGTTTGGTCATGATCTGATGAGCGCGCATGGAAAAGCTCCAAAAGTGTGGATAAAGCGTCTTGAAATGCTATCGCCAATGCACCGAGATGGCTTGACCTAGGTCAAGCGCGATGGCTGACCGGAATATGGGCGCCTGCTGCCTGGCTGCGAGTGTCTCTCACCGTTTGCAGCAGCGGCCGCATCATTTGTAGGTACTTGATCTGGATCATTCTCGCTTCATCATCTCGGACCCATGCATATCGGTGGATGAAACTATTGTAATTTGTCGATTGAGCCGCATCGGGAGAAAAGAATGACCTACGCGACGATCATGGTTAGCCTTGCGTCCGATCAGTCGAACGAGCGCTGTCTCGGCATTGCCAGCGAAATGGTCGAACGATTTGATGCGAGAGTTGTTGGAAGCGCGGCTGCGGAGTTCAGTCCGCCGCTTTATTTCACTTCGGGTGAGCAAGCCGATAAGCTGATTGAGCAAGGTCGGAACGCCGTCAAGACGCGATTGTCTGAGCTTGAGTCCGAGTTCCGAAAGGTCATGAATCGGGGCGCGAAACACGTCGAATGGCGTGCCAACATGGAGGTGCCTATTCGGTTTGTCGCGCGCGAAGCGCGCGCCGCCGATATTATCGTGATCGGACAAAGTCGAGACAGCGCATTTACAGACCCATTTGCCAGGGTCAACCCGAGCGATCTGGTGGTGCAGGCGGGCAGGCCGCTGCTTATTGTTCCGGAAACGGCTGACTGGCTCGATTTGCGAAGCGTGCTGGTCGCCTGGAAGGACACCCCCGAGGCGCGGCGGGCAATCGTCGATTCGCTTCCGTTGCTTCGTAAAGCCAAGGACGTCACGATCGCCGAGATTGTCGAGGACGGCGGCAGCCGCGAGGCGGCATTGAAGCGTACTAATGATGTGGTTACGTGGCTGTCGCATCATGACATTGCAGCGAATGCGCTTGTTCCGGAAGAAAGTTCGACACGGGATGCTGCGGCTTCGCTAGACAGTATTGCGTCCAGTGTCGGAGCAGGCGTGATTGTTGCGGGAGCCTATGGTCATTCACGGTGGCGCGAGTGGGTACTCGGTGGCGTGACGCAGCACCTTGCAACTGAATCGACGCGTTGCGTATTGTTATCGCGTTGATTCGACAGAATTGGGATGAGCCCGTTCCAGGTTTGTGAATTGTCAAATTTTGGAAGCGAGGAACCCAGCTAGAATGGCTTCAACTCCGCTATCTGCCGAAAAGTGAGTGCAGCGGCCTTGATCATCCGTTTTCTGGCTTTTCGGCCCGTCGGAAACAGCGAGCGCCATCCCGGTCCGTCGTCCCGTGTCGATTTTGCCAACGTGGTTGCTATAACGCGGCCTTGCTCAGCGTCATTCAGCTGCCCCAGATATTTCTGAATCTTGCATAGAGACTTAAGACACTCTCTCACGCTCGGGTGAGAGTTACTTGGGAGAAGCTGTCCGAGGATTTCAAGTGCATAACGGAATCGTTTGCTTCTTATCCTGAGTCGATGGCGCTGACTTACATTCATATCCTCGAGGGCGCGGCTCTTTTTGACTAGCTTCTTGTGCCACCGATCAAGCTGGCGCCCAGAATACGTCGTGAGCGAGGTTGACGGTTGCAAGCGGTCCGGAGACCTATTTCCATTCTCTATCCAGCTTGACATGTCGCGCAGCAGTATCCGGTATCGCCTTGAGTGAAGCGCCCTGCTGAGTTCTCGATGGCTGGTGTTCCATGTCTTCCGCCAAACGCGATCGAGTGATTGTTGCGGACTCGTGGCCTCTGTGGAGAGCCGCTTAAGCGCGACGTCCAGATCGCGCGCCTGGCTCAGGTGTTTGTTCAACCATCTCAATTCACCCTTCAAGGGGGACCATTCTGACGATAGAATGAAAGATGAGAAAAACGATCGGGCAGCACGTAACCGGGTTAGCGCAATGCGCATCTGATGCAGCGCTTCCCGATCTCCTTCGCATGTCGCCTGTTGATTTGCTGCCAGATCGTCGAGACAACTGCGCGCGATTGCGCAAAAAGCTTCTTGGCATGTCAGCGTTGCGGTCAGCCGCGGCAGTTTATAGCGGCGATGCCGTCCCCGTCGCTGTTTTGAGCGTGAGCTGTCCAAGCGAGCGTTCGGGGGAGCGGTCACTGTGGGTCTGGGGCTTTCGGTGAGGAATGGGGCTCAGGCGCGCCAAGCTTCGCCTTGCTGCGTTGCAAAGTCTGCTCGGGTGTTCCGGAGGCATCGATCACGTGCCAATCAAGCGGGCCGACATCGTAGTTCTCCTGATGTTTGACGAGATCGAGCGTGGCATCGGATGCATCGCCGGCGCGCTGTCCCACTCGACTCATTCGGCTTGCCAGATCGCTCACGAGAAAGAGGCCGACAAATGGCACGTGAAGCTTTCGAGCGATACCAGTAATCGCAAGCCGCTCGGCGGGCTTGGCAAAGACCGCGTCGAGGATGACTGAGCGCCCTTGCGAGAGAATTCGTCCGGCTCGTTCGGTCAGGATTTGATAAATGATTGAAGTAGCCTCTGGCTGGTAGGCAGTTGTAGGCAACTGTTGCGTCTCAGGGACCTGGAAATACTGTTTGCGCACGACGTCTGAACGCAAAATCAAGGCTCCGGGCGGAGGTTCAATGGCGTCGGCGAGCGCGCGGGCCAGAACGGTTTTTCCAGTTCCGGACAGGCCACCAATAGCGACAAGCGTTGGCGAAACAGGGGAAATCAGTTGGCGTGCCAAAGCAAAATAAGAGCGGGCCGCAAGCCGTATGGTCGCTTCATCGGTATTGGGTTCGCCGAGGCGTACCAGCAGGACGTTGGCGCGAATGGCGGCGCGCATCGACATGAACAGCGGGAGTGCCGTGATTCCGTCGAGATTGTCTTCAATTGTGGTCAGGTATCTGTTGAAAAGAATATTGGCCTCGAGACGGCGTCCGTAGTGCAGAAGGTCCATCAAGGTGAACGACAGATCGTAAAGAATGTCGACTGAGGCAATCGCAGGATCGAACTCAATCGCATCGAACAGAACTGGCTTACGCCCGATCAGCACAATGTTAGCGAGATGTAGATCGCCGTGGCAGCGTCGAACGAACCCGAGGCGTCCGCGCTCCTTCAATCGCGCTCGAATCCTCAAGAACTCGGCTTGGCTTTTCGCATCAAGCTCATCGATGGGGTCTACGGGCAAGCATCCTGAAGCCCGGAACGCGGATGTATTGTCAGCGATAATGGATGGAACGGAACAAATCCATCCGTCGGCCGCTGCCGCGGATGCTGTCCGATGCGATGCCGCGATGGTGTCGGCAAGATCCACGACCAGAGCAGGATCCAATGCGCCGGCCTGCGCGACGTGATCCAGCGTCAGGCGCTCATCGAAGCGCTTCATCTCGACGGCATATTCAACCGGAAGTCCGTCGCCGTCGATGCAGAACGAACCGTCATCATCTTGTGTGATTGCGACAACGCGGCGGTAGATTTGCGGCGCGGATGAACGATTGATCTTGATCTCTTCATCACAGGACGCCTTCCGTTTCGCCAGTGTTGAATAGTCGAGAAATGGAAACCGGACCGCGCGCTTGACCTTCAGCGCCCTGTCTCCTGCGAGAAAGACCACCGCGGCGTGGGTGTCGATGCGGCGAACGTCAGCATCGCCATGTGTCGCGGGGGCGGCCAGAAAGGCAAGGACTTTCCGCTGAATAGCCGTTTCCTGGGTGGTCGGGCTTGTCATGTCCGGCTTTGGTTAGGGTTGAAGAACGGCTGCCCCGAGCAGCTGTCCTGCCCTCAGCATGGCAAGGGCGTCGTTTGCCTTGTCGAGGGGAAAGGTCGTCGTTTGGATGTGAATTCCGGCCTGAGGAACGATCTTGAAGAAACCGATGCCGTCCTGCCTCGTCAGATTGGCAACGGAGAGCAATTGTCGCTCCTCCCAAAGGAGACTGTATGGAAATGACGGAATGTCGCTCATGTGAATTCCAGCGCACACAACCCGGCCACCTTTGCGAACTGCGCGCAGGGCAAGCGGGACCAATTCACCGGCGGGGGCATAGATGATGGCAGCATCCAGTTCGTCCGGCGGACGCTGATCGGATGCGCCGGCCCAGACAGCGCCAAGTTGCCTGGCAAAGTCTTGCGCTGCGATATCGCCGGCGCGGGTGAAGGCAAACACCGAGCGCCCCTGCCAGGCGGCGATTTGAGCGACGATGTGACCTGCCGCGCCAAATCCGTAGATACCGAGCCGTTCAGCGTTGCCCGCAATGACCAGCGACCGCCAGCCTATCAGGCCGGCGCATAATAGCGGCGCGACCGATACGTCATCGCCGGTTCCACCGATCGCGAAAGCATAGCGCGCATCGGCGATGGTGTGGGTTGCGAAGCCACCATCGCGGGTATAGCCGGTGAAAAGCGGGCGGTCGCACAAATTCTCCATGCCGAGGCGGCAATAACGGCAAACGCCGCAGGTGTACCCAAGCCAGGGGATCCCAATGCGGTCACCAATCTGATGATCGGTTACGCCGATACCCATCAGGTCAATGCGGCCGACGATTTCATGGCCAGGGATGATCGGATAGCGGATGCCGGGGAGTTCCGAATCAACCACATGGAGGTCGGTGCGGCAAACCCCGCACGCACCGATTTTGACGCGGATCTCTCCGTCGCCAGGGATTGGATCGTCGCGCTCCTGCATCTGGAGCGATGTGGCTGGAGCCGAGAGCACCATCGCGCGCATGGAATGCCTCCTAGCAAGGCCGGCGGCGCAGTACGTCCGATCAGCTTGGAACGTAACGCGGGTATTCATTGCAGTGCAATAGCCACCCCTGTTTGACCTCGATCAAAATATTTTCGCTGGCGCGTGGTGAGATGACATCGCTCAGAGGTCACTGTTTGGAGGAGGATCAATCATGATGAAGTCGCTCATCCCGGTAGGACGGGATAGTTCCCTGGCACGTACCGAAACAAATCCGTTGGCGATGTTGCAGCAAGAGATGGACCGGTTGTTCGATGGCTTCAGCAGGAGTTTTACCGGGCTGTCGTCACGGACTCTAATGCCCAGCATGGATCTTGCCGAGACGGATAAGGAGATTGAATTGACCGCGGAACTGCCTGGCATGGAGGAGAAAGACGTGCAGTTGAACGTCGTGGACAATCATTTGACGATTCGCGGCGAGAAGAAGAACCAGCGAGAAGAAAAAGAAAAGGACTATCATCTTGTCGAGCGGAACTACGGTTCCTTCGTGCGAACTATCGAACTGCCGCCGGGCGTGAAAATCGATAGCATCAAGGCAGTGATGTCGAAGGGCGTCCTGAAGGTCACGGTACCGAAGCCGGCGCCCGCGCAGGCCAAAACAATCGAAGTCAAAACGGCAGCCTGATTTGAGAAGCCGGGCGCGCGTGGCATTTACTGCGCGCGTCCGAGGGCGCTATAGCCAGATGCAGCGAAATCGGGTGATATCTTGTATCAATTTCTGCAACAGACCGTCGACCGGTACATGACGCGCAAAGTCAAGACGGTATCGCGCGAGGTCACGATGGACGAACTCAACGATCTGTTCGCCAGCGATGATTTCAATGCCTACCCGGTCGTCGACCACCTGGAGGTCGTTGGCTTGGTGACAAAGTTCGACTTCCTCAAATGTTTTGCCCTTACGCTGAGCTCAATGGTTCCGCGCTATGACGAACTTATGAAACGAACCGTTTCCGATGTGATGATCCACGACTTTATCTATGTGAACGCAACGACGAAGTGGGTACGTGTGTTGCAGTTGATGGTCGAACACCGGCTTCGCAGCATTCCCGTTATGGATGCAGACCAGCATCTGGTCGGCATCATCTCGCGTGAGGATATTATGCGAGCTTTGCGAGACTGCACCCGTGGCGAGCAGCGTGCTATGTAAAGTCTATCGGATAGTTGCTTGTCAGCGCTGGTGATCCCCGAGCATCTTTACGGCGGTTAGTTGCGCTAGGCGTCGGTGTGAGAATCCTCGGACAAATCCACTCCTCGTGACTTCACTGCTATCGTTCTCAATCGCATGCGCCTGATGCGCCGCAAGAAGCCATCGAGATTGCAGCGCAGATGTCTTTCAGTGAAAGGTTTCATGTCAACCTATCGATTGAATAGTCTGCTTGCTCCGAAATCGGTCGCTTTGGTCGGCGCGAGCACGCACAGCGGCTCGGTTGGGCGAGCGATTATAAACAACCTCCGCGCATCCCGGTTTGAAGGTCAGTTCGGCGTCGTCAATTCGCATTATCGGGAGATTGACGGCATAGCGACGGTCAAGCGTTTAGCTAAGCTTCCATTTGTCCCGGAGCTGGTCATTATCACCGCGCCGGCGGCAACGGTTCCTGAGATCGTTGTCGAAGCCGGACAACTCGGCTCCGCTGGCGCCATCATTATCAGTGCTGGTCTCGGCCACGGAGCGGGCTCATTGGCGGAAGCTGCCGATCGGGCGGCGCGCGCGCACCGTATGAGGCTGATCGGGCCCAATTGCCTCGGCATATTGATGCCGAAGGTCAATCTGAACGCGAGCTTCGCGGCTCATATGCCGCGCGCGGGCAATCTCGCCTTGATCTCCCAATCCGGTGCGATCGCCACAGGGATGGTCGATTGGGCCGCGCACGAGAACGTCGGATTTTCCGGGATCGTATCGGTCGGTGACCAGCATGATGTCGATATCGCCGATCTGTTAGATTTCTTTGCGCTCGATACCGATACCAAGGCGATCCTGATGTACATCGAGGCGGTCAAGGACGCCCGGAAATTCATGTCGGCGGCGCGGGCGGCGGCGCGGGTCAAGCCGGTCGTCGTCGTCAAATCGGGACGGATGGCGCAAGGAGCCAAGGCGGCGGCAACGCATACCGGTGCGCTGGCCGGTTCGGATGCCGTCTATGACGCCGCGTTCCGTCGCGCCGGCATGCTGCGCGTGTTCGATCTTCGTGAACTGTTCGATTGTGCGGAGACGCTGAGCCGGGTCAAATTATCGTCTGGAAAGCGGCTGGCCATACTCACCAATGGCGGCGGCCTCGGCGTCCTTGCGGTGGATCGGCTTGTCGAGTTGGCAGGGATTCCGGCGGCGCTCAATCCTGTCGTCAAACAACAGCTCGACGCCGTTTTGCCGGTGACATGGTCGGGCTCCAATCCGGTCGATATCATTGGTGACGCCGATCCGGCGCGTTATGTCGCGGCGCTCGAGATTTTGTTGGAGGATGGTGATAGCGATGCTGTCCTTGTCATGAACGTGCAAACGGCGATTGCCGATTCAGGCGCCATCGCTACGGCGGTCACCCGCGTCGTTGACGCCGATCGGCGCAAGCACACTGTTTCCGCCAAACCGGTGCTGGCGGTATGGGTCGGCGCCGACGAAAAGATCTCGAGAAGGTTTACCAATGCAGGCATTCCCGATTTTCCGACGGAAGACGACGCCGTGCGCGGATTCATGCATCTCGTTCATCACCGCGAGGTGGTTGAATCGCTTGCCGCAGTGCCGCCGAGCGTAGCACATGAATTCGTACCTGATACCGACGCGGCGCGGCGAATTGTCGAGTTGGCAGTTGCGGAGGGTAGAGGATGGCTCGATCCGATTGAGGTCATGGGTGTCCTGGATGCTTACGGGATTGCCAGTGTGCCGACGCGGGTGGCTGCCAATGCCGAAGAGGCCGCCGCTCATGCGAAATCCTTGTTTGCGCAAAGCGCGACGGTCGTTCTGAAGGTACTTTCGCGCGACATCTCGCACAAATCCGACGTCGGCGGCGTGGTACTCAATCTGACCAGCGTCGATTCGGTTCGCGCCGCGGCCCTCAGCATTCTGGCGAGTGCCAAAGTGAAGCGCCCGGATGCAAGGATTGATGGTTTCATGGTGCAGTCGATGATCCTGCGGCCCAAGGCTCGTGAACTCATCCTGGGAATCGCCAGCGATCCGACTTTCGGCTCTGTCATCGTTTTCGGCCACGGAGGCACGGCCGTGGAGGTGATCAACGACAAGGCGCTGGCCCTGCCGCCGCTCGATCTCAAGCTCGCCCGTGATCTTGTCGAGCGCACACGCGTTTCCCGGCTGTTGCGTGCCTATCGCGATGTGCCTCCCGTCAAACAGGACGAAATACCTTTGACATTGGTGAAACTGGCACAACTCGCGGCAGATATTCCCGAGATCAGCGAACTGGACCTCAATCCGCTGCTCGCCGATGAGACCGGGGTTCTTACGGTCGATGCCCGTATCGCGGTGGGGCCTCCGGTGCGAAAATTTATCGGCCCGGGCAATGCCAACTTTGCTGTTCGGCCGTATCCGTCGCAATGGCTGCGACATCTTGTGTTGAAGGATAATTGGCGGATCATGGTCCGGCCGATCCGGCCTGACGACGAACCGCTGATTTATGACTTTCTGCGCCACATCACCAAGGAGGATCTGAGATTCCGGTTCTTTGCTGCCATAAAGCCGTTAAACCATGAATTCATTGCGCGGTTAACACAACTCGATTACGCGCGCGCAATGGCTTTCGTCGCTTTCGATGAGGTTACCGACGAAATGGCTGGCGTCGTTCGAATCCACTCAGATTCGATTTATGAGACCGGTGAGTATGCGATACTGCTTCGCTCGGATTTGAAAGGCAGAGGACTGGGTTGGATGCTGATGCAATTGATCATCGAGTATGCCAGATCCGAGGGGTTAAAGTACATTGCCGGCGATGTTCTAGCGGAGAACACGGTGATGCTGGCGATGTGCCGGGATCTTGGCTTCGAGATTGTGAGCGATCCCGTCGAGCATGACATTTTCCATGTCAGGCTTGTGCTTTAGCCGAGGCATATCTGTAATCATCGTGTCACAGATGGGCAACCGACCTGACACGATAAATGTGCATAGTACCTCCTTCGTTGATTGAAACGTATTCACCAGGCACGAAACGCTCGTCCGCGAAGTGATATCCGGCTTCGTCGGGCAGGTTGGTCGCGTCATCGTAATGGAATGCCCAGGCGCCGCCGGGACGATGAACGAGATGACCGACATCGTCGTTCCCGTCCGGCCGTAAACGCAACACGCGACATGCCTCACGATGCTCTTTCCATGACTCGTGATCGATGCGGCCATCAGGGGCGAGCGGGGCGATAACGATGTAGCCGACATCGCTGTCTCCTTCGGGGTGACCGGGTTCGCGCGCCAGATCGAGGCGAATCTGCCGGAATTGCAGCGGCAGGGAGGTATTCAGGATCGGTTTGAGATGCATGATCACAATCCTCGCGTCTGATGGACGTTCGGCCGATGAGCCAGTTCCAGGCTCTGCCTTTTCCGAACCGAACGAAAATCTATACGGGTGGCGCTGCGTGCTGTTGACTTGCCTCAAAATTCTATTCGACCGCCTGCCGTAGCGGCGGTTTGAGGCAAGTCAACGCTCATTCCCAGGTGCAGTTTATGGAAGGGGCGGCGAGCTGGAGATTTCCATTGGCGACGGCACCCCAATTGACGGCCGCTTCAAGAGGCGATGCGCTCGAGTTGCGCCCGGACGGTTCCTGGATCGCGGCGAATGTCATCGCCCTGGAAACCCTCGCGGACGCCGTCGCGCCGCAGGTCGAGCGGGCGAAGTCCCTGAAAATGGATATGAGCGGCCTGAGCGAACTCGATACGCTAGGGGCTTGGTTGCTCGAAAAATTGTCGCGGCGAGTGGCATCTGCCAATCATCCGGTTGAAGTCGTCGGAGTTTCTGAAAACTACGCCGGCCTGATCGAGGAGGTCCGACATGTCAACCGGCACAATTCTCCGGCACCCAAGGCGCGCAATCCTGTGATTACCAAAGTGGAGGAGATTGGCCGCTCGGCCTGGGGCTCCCGCGAAGACGTGGCCGTGTTCTTGCAGATGCTCGGTTCACTTTGCGTCGCGTTGCTCGGCATCATTCGGAAGCCGCGTTCGCTGCGGCTCACGTCGTTGGTGTATCAATTGTATCGGGTCGGCTGGCAGGCCATCCCCATCATCCTGCTCATCACGTTTCTGATCGGCGCGATCATCGCTCAGCAGGGATTTTTTCATTTTCGCAAGTTCGGTGCCGATTCTTATGTCGTCGATATGGTCGGAATTCTCGTGCTGCGCGAGCTCGGCGTACTGATCGTCGCGATCATGGTCGCCGGCCGATCCGGCAGCGCTTACACCGCCGAACTCGGCTCCATGAAGATGCGCGAGGAGATCGACGCACTATCCACCATGGGTCTCGATCCCGTCGTCGTTTTGATCCTGCCGCGCGTTCTGGCCTTGGTTTCTGCGCTGCCGATCCTGACGTTCATAGGATCGATGGCCGCGCTTTACGGCGGCGGTCTGGTCGCATGGTTCTATGGCGGCATGGGCCCGTCCATATTCATTGCGCGGCTGCACGACGCCGTTTCCGTGACGCATTTCGAGGTCGGCATGATCAAGGCACCCTTTATGGCCCTGGTGATTGGCATCGTGGCTTGCAGCGAAGGCCTGCGTGTCAAGGGCAGCGCCGAGTCGCTCGGCAAGCAGACCACAACCTCGGTGGTGAAGTCGATCTTCCTGGTGATCGTGCTGGATGGATTGTTCGCGGTGTTCTTCGCGTCGATTGGAATGTAGCGATGGATGCATCGGTTGGAGAGTTCGCAATTCGGGTCAACGACCTCGTCGTGGGTTTCGGGCGCCGCGTCGTCATCGATCATCTCTCGCTCGATGTACGCCGTGGCGAGATCCTCGGCTTGGTCGGCGCCTCGGGCGGCGGCAAGTCGGTGCTGATGCGAACCATCATCGGCCTGATCCCGCGAAGGGGCGGTGAGATCGAGGTCATGGGCGCCAAGATCGGCTCGACCCATGATCGCGGAACGCAGACGGCCGCCGGCAAATGGGGCATCCTGTTCCAGCAGGGAGCGCTGTTCTCCTCGCTGACCGTGCGGCAGAATATCCAGTTTCCGTTGCGCGAGAATCTTGTGCTGTCCAACGCGTTGATGGATGAGATCGCCACGGCCAAGCTGGAAATGGTCGGCCTGACCCCGGAGGACGGCGACAAGTTTCCCTCCGAACTGTCGGGCGGCATGACCAAGCGCGTAGCGCTGGCGCGGGCGCTGGCGCTCGACCCGGCGATCGTCTTTCTCGATGAGCCAACCTCCGGTCTTGATCCCATCGCGGCAGGCGATTTCGATTCCCTGATCAAGACGTTGCAAAAGACCCTGGGCCTGACGGTGTTCATGGTGACCCACGATCTCGCCAGTCTGAATACCGTCTGCGACCGCGTCGCGGCGCTGGCGGACGGAAAAATTGTCGCCATCGGGCCGATGCGCGAGCTGCTCCAATCCGAACATCCGTGGGTGCGGGCCTACTTCCATGGCAAGCGCTCGTTGATGCTACAACCAAAAGCGAGTTGAGCGATGGAAACCCGTGCCCCCTTTGTCATCATCGGCGCCTTCGTGCTGGCGGCCATCGCCGCGGTTTTCGGCTTCGTCTATTGGCTCCACAATACCGGCGGCCTTGGCCCGCGGACGACCTACCACGTGCAATTCGAGGGATCTGTGCCCGGCCTGCTGGTTGGTGCGGCCGTCCTCTTCAATGGCATTCGCGTTGGCGAAGTGACCGAGCTTAGCCTCGCGCCGGACAATCCGCGTCGCGTCGACGCGGTGATTGCGGTAACATCGACGACGCCGGTGCGATCCGACACCAAAGTCGGCCTCGAATTTCAAGGCCTGACCGGCGTTCCGGTCGTTGCGCTGGAAGGCGGTCAGCTACTCGGCGCCTCCGGTCCGATTCCGACATTGATCGCTGAAGCCGGGGCGGGCCAAAGCATGACTCAGGCTGCACGCGATGCGTTGCGGCACGTCGATGCGGTGCTAGCGGAAAATGCGGGACCGATAAAAACCACCATTGCAAATTTGCAGACCTTCTCCGAAGGGCTGGCCCGGAACACCGGCAAGCTCGATGGCATTGTGGCCGGCCTTGAACGCATGACAGGAGGAGGCGCTTCACCGGGACAGAAAGTTACTTACGACCTCCGCGCGGCGCGTGGGTTTCCCAGCCCACCCGGCCGAACTCTCAAGAGCAAACTCGTCATTCCGGAGCCGACTGCGGTGATCAAGCTCGACACGCAACGTTTTCTGTTTTCGCCGGCCAAGGAGTATCCGGGTTTCGCCGAGGCGATGTGGGCTGATAGCATTCCAAAGTTGCTGCAGGCAAAACTGCTTGAGAGCTTCGAAAATTACGACATCGCCCATGCGCCGCTACGCTTAATGGATGGAGTGCAGGGAGATTATCAACTCCTGATCGATATCCGGCGCTTTCAGATCGCGACCGATCCGGAACCAGCTGCCGATATCGGATTGTCGGCGCGAATCCTGACCAAGGACGGCAAAGTGGTCGCGGCACGGCTATTCCAAGACACGCAAAGGCTGGACAAAATCGAGCCCGCGGCAGCCAGTGCAGCGTTCAACGATGCATTTGGCCGGATCGCCAAGGACATGATCGCGTGGACCGTTAAGGCAATATAGAGCGCGCGTTCAATGGCCGGGATCAATGGCGGCGCGCGGATTGCAGGGTTTGAGCGCTTGGGTCGGCGCCGCGCTTTCTTTGACCTAGATCAGCACCGTGGCGAACCGGATCCGTAATCTGCGTAACCTGAAAGGGGTGCTAGGAAAATAAGGGAGCGCAACGATGGCATCGACCACAAAAGACCATAACGGGACTTGCACGCGGTGTGGCTCACGCTTGATCCATCTTGAGTGGGAGGAGCGTCTTGATCCGCACCAGCTTCAGCAGCTTTGGAAGTGCCTCGAGTGCAGGAATGAGTTCGTCACTCTCCAAGGTTCTGAAGAAGAAAGCGCGCCCAGCGCCGAAATCATCGAGCCATTCTTCACGAATCTCGTGGTCGAATAGGCTGCTTAGCCGCGGCAAGCCATTTGGCAGAATGGAGCGCGAGATGAGATCTCGTATGCTGATTGCTGTCTCGTGCGCTGGAGCGATCTTGACATCGTTCGCTGCTGCGCAATCGCCCGGTGGATTGCCAAGTGTGAACTATATCCACATCCTGGAGACATCATGGGAGCAACGCAGCTTCGGCACTTCAAGCTGTCGTTTGCGGGCAAGTTGCGGAACTGGGAGCTCGCTGCCTATGAGCTGGATCAGATCAGGGAGAGTTTTCAGGATGCGGTGACGCTCTATCCCGGGATTCCGGTCACGGATATGACAATTGTGGTGGAGCCGGTTCGACAGCTTGGCGCGGCCATTCAGAAAAAAGATTCCAAAAGGTTCTCTGTCGCTTTCAACGAATTGACAGCGGCATGTAACGGTTGTCATCAGGCGATCGGCCGCGGATTCATCGTGATCAAGGTGCCGACGTCTTCTCCATTCAGCAACCAGGTCTTCGAACCGGCCGCAAGACCATGAGATCGCTGCGGTAGGCGTCTTCGTAGAATTTGGAATTTGCGGCCAACTTTCTCGGTTAATACTTTGCTACCCCGAGCCGTAGCCGATAAGACCGCGCTATCGATGCACGATCCCCCCGCTCGTTACGCAGCCACGTATTTGATGCCGTTTGTGCTTAACGGTCTTCGAATTTGCGCGATCTTATGGGCAGACGTAAACATGCGTCATGCTATCTCGCAATGGGCGCAACGGATCACTCCAGGGATTTAAGAAACGCGATAAAATCGTTGATCTGATCGGCTTCGAATTGGAATTGTGGCATACTGGGATGCCCTGTTATGATCCCTTCGGCGAGGGCTTCCTCAAGCGTCTCGACGGGATAGCGCTTGTGTAAGTTGCGAAATGGCGGCGCAATCCGAAGCGGGCTGGGACTCACCTTGTCGATTGCGTGGCATCCCGCACAATAAACAAGGGCCAAACGCCGACCTTGCTCGATGTTGGCAGCTTCCATGCGTTCCGCTGATCCTAAGGTGAGGATCAGGAGTAATGTCAGAAGAAACGATGAGTTGGCACCGCGCATTGCTCTTCCTGTGGAAAAAATTGAATTGGCGAATATCAAATGTTCTCTAACAGAACGGCGACTCCCTTTCTTGACTTAGGTCAAGGCGTCGACGCCTGGAAGCGCGCATTTTTGCTTTGAGGTAAGTCAATTCGACCTAATCTCATTATCTTATCATTTTTAAAATCTCACCGATTTGGAAGGAATTATATGATCAAAGACATTATCCTGCATCTGGAACGCGACCCATCCCGGGACATCGTTCGCGACTTTGCCGCTTCGATCGCCGAGATGTTTTCCGCCCACCTGACGGGAGTCTCGTTTGCTTTTGCGGCGAGCATTCCCAACTATATTGCACCGAACTTCCCCGCAAGTTCTCTCGCCGATCTGTTTGCCGAGAGTGAAACAGCGGCGCGCGGTGCAATTGACCGCTTTGAGATCGCTATAAAGCGGAGCGCTCTTTCGGCCGAACCGCGGCTTGTTTTGCACACCGAATTCGGGCCGCCTAAAGCGTTTTCGGAGATGGCACGGTGTTTCGATCTCAGCATCATCATGCAATCGGACGATGACAATGGCATCGATAACAGCGCTCTGATCGAAGCGACGCTGTTTGATTCCGGTCGACCGATTATTGTCGTCCCTTATATCCAGCGGGACGGAGTGAAGCTCGACAGAATCATGTGCTGTTGGGATGGAAGTCGCGCCGCAGTGCGTGCCATCAATGATGCGCTACCTTTGTTGAGAAAAGCCAACGCCGTCGAGTTGTTTATCGTCGAGAACGAGAAGACCGCTAGGGAAAGCATCAGTGGCGGTATTGAAATCGGCAAGCATCTCGCCCGGCATGATATCAAGGTAGAGCTGGAAACAACGCCTGCCGCCGATATCGATGTAGCGAATACCATTCTATCGCATGTCGCCGACTGTTCAGCGAGCTGGCTTGTGATGGGCGGCTACGGGCATTCTCGTCTGCGCGAATTTATACTTGGCGGGGCAACGCTTGGAATGCTGGCGACGATGACGGTTCCTGTTTTCATGTCGCACTAGGCCGGATCGACATTCAGGATTCCCAAGCGGTCTGATCGCTGATTCATAGGGTTCCGTGATTCTGGCACGGAGCTGCACGATGGGGATCAAGCGGTATGAGCTGAGCGATCGGCAGTGGGCAACGATTGCACCGTTGCTACCAGGCAAGGCGGGTGATCCGGGGCGGACGGGAGCGGACAATCGGCTGTTCGTGAACGGCTATCTGTGGGTGCTGCGATCCGGCGCGCACTGGCGTGACTTGCCCGAGCGTTATGGCAAGTGGAAGACGGTGCATCGGCGGTTCAGCCGGTGGTGCCATGCCGACGTGTGGGAACGGGTGTTCGCCACCCTGACCGCCGACCGCGACAACCAATACCTGATGCTCGACAGCACCATCGTTCGCGCCCATCAGCAGGCGGCCGCCGGAAAAGGGGGGCCAAGGATCAGGCGCTGGGGCGGTCTCGAGGTGGGCTGACCACCAAGGTCCACATGCTCGCCGATGCGCTGGGCCGCCCCTTGCGTGTCATCGTGACCGCCGGGCAGGTCGGAGACATCACGCAAGCCCCCGTGCTGCTCGAAGGCCAGGCCGGGGACGCCGTGCTCGCCGACAAGGCTTACGATAGCAACGCCTTGCGGGCCCTCATCGCCGGCATGGGCGCCGAAGCCGTGATCCCGTCAAACAGGACGCGCAAAGTCGTCATCCCGCATGACGCCGGCCTCTACAAACACCGCAACCGGATCGAGCGCTGCTTCAATCGTCTCAAGCACTTTCGCCGCTTCGCCACCAGATACGACAGGCGCACCGTTCATTTCACAGGCTTCATCCACCTAGCCGCAGCAATGATCTGGCTGCGGTAAATGTCGATCCGTCCTAGGCCGGGGCGGTAGGGTTAGAGCGGTTCTTCGCGGTTCAATTGTGGATTGTGTCTCGTCGCTAGATGATGTCCAGACGGTCTTTGCAAGAGCTTGTGGGAACAAGCTCTGGATCACATTCGAGGAATCTCCGATCCGATTGGGCCCGTGGAGATAGCAAGATGACGATTGCGCATGGGAGGTATTCTGACGGCTCTAGCGATCGTTACATCAGGCTTCCAACACTCAACGAGCCGTTCTGGAACGAAAGCAACGACGCCCTACTGCGTGGTCTCGCGACCCCGAAGGGGGGCTGACCGGCGCAGAAGCGGAACGGCGACTGTTTCGCTATGGCCCCAATCT
Organism: Nitrobacter sp. TKz-YC01; assembly: GCF_047824785.1. Lineage (GTDB taxonomy): Bacteria > Pseudomonadota > Alphaproteobacteria > Rhizobiales > Xanthobacteraceae > Nitrobacter. The sequence goes on from NZ_CP181168.1 coordinate 55,652, forward strand.
CTCCGTGCTGAACATCCGGCGAAGTCTCATCATCAAGTTTGGCAGGCGCATCGCGGAGTCGCTGATTGCCATTCTTCTCATCGCCGCATTGATATCCGGCGCGGTAGGCGATTGGCAGAGCCTTATCGTTATTGTCTTGATTGTCGTGTTCTCCATCGCACTCGACGTTGTTCAAGAGCAAAAGGCTGAGAACACTGTTGAGGTGCTGAGACGCTCCGTTGCTGTTACGACGTCGGTCCTGCGCGACGGGCGGCCTGTTGAGCTTGCGGTACCGGAGATCGTCCCCGGAGACGTGGTCGAGTTTTCGCCGGGTGTGCGGCTTTTCTCGACCCGCCAAAGGCGTCGGCGACCCAAGCTGTCAACGATCTGATTCAAGCCGAGGTTTGTGTAAAAATTGTATCCGGAGACGCGGCGCCTGTCGTTTTACATCTCGTCAACACGCTCGCGCTTCCAGCACGTGGATTACTCTCGGGGGACGAGATGCCCTCAATGACCGATGCGGCGCCTACTGCGCGCGTGACTGAAACGGATATCTTCGTTCGCATTTCACCGGATCAAAAGATGCGGATCGTACGTGCGTTGCGCCGGAACGGGTATACCGTCGGGTTTTGGGCGACGGAATCAATGATGCGCCAGCTATCCATGTCGCTGATGTCGGCGTCTCCGTTGATGGCGGCACGGACGTAGCGTGTGCGGCAGCCGACATTATCCTTCTTGCTCCGGAGCTCGGCGTGCTGGCCGCCGGTGTTGCGGAAGGTCGGCGGACCTATGCCAACATTATGAAGTATGTGCGGATGGGTACCAGTTCGAATTTCGGTAACATGCTGTCGATGGCGCTGGCCTCGCTGGTGTTGCCGTTCCTGCCTCTAACGGCGCTGCAAATCCTTCTCAACAACCTCATCTACGATATTTCCGAGATTGGGATTCCATTCGATACGGCTGACGAAAACGAGCTTGTTAGGCCGCAAGCCTGGGACATGAAATCCGTATTGCGCTTTACCTTGGTCATGGGCCCCCTGTCTTCGCTGTTCGATGCAGCGACATTTTCGCTGCTCCGTCTTGGCTTTAGCGCGGATGAGGCTGTGTTTCGGACCGCCTGGTTTGTCGAATCCATCGCGACGCAGATTCTCGTCATTTTTGTAATTCGCACCGCCAGGCTTTTATGGGCAAGCCGCCCCCATCCTGCGCTTGTGGTGACTTCGCTTGGGGCGCTCGGAGGTGCGCTCATTCTGGCGTTAACGCCGCTTGGCGGCTTTGTCGGGTTTGTAGCACTGCCTTCGGTCCTATTAGCTGCGCTCGCCGGCGTGGGCGGGGTTTATCTCGTGACGGCTGAGCTTCTGAAGCGAATCGTCATACCGCCGTATCGAGACGTTTCATTCCACAAAATGCCTGCTTCTTAGGAGCGGCCGCCCTCGGAGGCGTCCTGTCCTGAGCTGGCTAGATGCTTTATGTGCATCCACCAAAGATTGATTGGAACGGGACGGGTCCTCTAGCCTCAGGCAGTGATGATTACTTTCAGTGCGCCCGTATCGGCTGCGCGGCTGAATGTATCATACGCCTTAAGAATTTGATCGAGGGGGAATCGATGCGTAATCAATTGGGCAGGATTGATTTTATTTGATTGCACCGTCTTGAGAAGCATGGGTGTTGTGACCGTGTCAACCAGCCGGGTCGTAATTGAGATATTGTGCGACCATAGTCTCTCCAGGTGCAGATCGACCTTGCTGCCGTGTACGCCAATGTTGGCGATGATGCCGCCGGGAGCGACTATATCCTGGCAAAGCACGAAGGTTGCGGGAACGCCGACCGCCTCGATCGCCGTATCGACACCTTTGCCACCGGTCAATGCTTTCACTTTGTCAGGAGCCTTCCCGCCCACGCTATTGATCGTATGTGTAGCGCCGAATATCTTGGCGATCTTGAGACGTTTGTCATCGAGATCGATCATGATCAGTTCGGCGGGGGAGTAAAATTGCGCTGTCAGCAACGCCGCAAGACCGATCGGCCCGGAGCCGACGATCGCGACGGTTGACCCCGGTGCCACCTTGCCGTTCAGAACGCCGCATTCGAAACCGGTCGGTAAAATATCGCTCAACATGACGAGCGCCTCTTCGTCGGCGTCAACCGGAATACGGTAAAGGCTAGTATCTGCATGTGGGGTCCGGACATATTCAGCTTGTGTCCCATCGATCTCGTTGCCAAGGATCCAGCCGCCGGTCGTACAGTGGGAATAGAGACCCCGACGGCAGTATTCGCATTTACCGCAAGAGGAAATGCAGGAAATGAGGACATGGTCGCCTGGTTTGAAGGTCGTGACACCGGCGCCAACTGAATCGATGATGCCGACACCCTCGTGCCCGAGAATCCGACCGGGTGTACAAGTCGGCACGTCACCTTTCAGAATATGCAGGTCCGTGCCGCAGATGGTCGTTTTCACCATCTTGACGATAGCATCTCCTGCGGACCGTATTTCCGGCTTGGGGCGATCTTCGAGCGTTTTGTGCCCGGGTCCATGGTAGACAAGCGCTTTCATGGAATGTTCCGATCTAATGAGTTGCTTGGTGTCAATAAAAGCTGGTCCGCCGCGCCGCACGTTGATTTCGATCAAGACCGACCTTTCGGCTTGGCAACATGTCAGTTGTCCGCGCCGCTATGGGTATCACCAGATATCGTGTTGCGACGGCGAACGCGGCTTTCTTATCCGGCTGCATTCGATGTTTAGCATCGACCGATGCAAGTTCACGACGCTGTTGTCTGACACGACCCTGACATCAGAATACGACGGTCAGCCGATCCGCACCGCAAGAAGTTGATTTGGATCAAGCAGCCTGCATCAGGATATGGACGTGATAGGCGATTGCCGAAGTGGAGGCTGTTATGTCCTATGCAACGCTGATGGTCTGGATCAATGTCGATCACGTCTCGAAGCAGTTCGTTGGCGTCGCAGCAGGTGCGGCGGACAAATTCGCGGCCAATTTGCTCGGATTATCGGCTGTTGCGATCGTTTCGCCTTTTGTCGCTGAGGGTGTCGTGATCGTTGATAATGCGACCGAAATCGATATCGCAAAGGTGAAAGCCAGCCTCGCGGAGGCGGGAAACAAGGTCCAAGCCGCCGTCGGAAGTGGCTGCCGGATCGAATGGCGATCAGTCATCGCGTTTCCCACGGAGGCGTTGATCAGTGAGGCGCGTTGCGCCGATTTGATCGTGATCGAAAGTGGCAGATCCGCGGGCGATATGTATCGAAGCGTCGATGTTGGAGCCGCAATTCTGGGAGCCGGTCGTTCCGTCCTGGTGGTGCCCGCGGCAGTGAAATCCCTTGCCGCCGACCATGTCATGATTGGGTGGAAAGATACGCGAGAGGCGCGGCGAGCGGTTCAGGATGCGTTACCGTTCCTTCACGAGGCCAAACGCGTAACTGTCCTGGAGATATGCGAGAAGGAACAGATGGAGACTGCGCGCCATCATGTTGATGATGTCGTTCGCTATCTCGCGCAGCACAGGATAAAGGCAGAACGTCGGGTCGAAATGCAGGCTCGCGGCTCTCGCGCGGATCAGATCATCGGGTGGGCAGATGACGAAAAGGCTGATCTCCTGGTAACCGGAGCTTACGGCCATAGTCGACTCAACGAATGGATGTTCGGCGGGATGACCCGCGATCTGCTCACGACGAGTCCGATCTGCTGCCTGATGTCTCATTGAGGTGACAAGTTGCGCGCGTATAATGCATTTCGGCAGAAAGTCTCTGAATCGGCATCGCCTCCACGGAAGAGGCGTCCTCAGCCGCGAGAACAAGCGGATGAAGCTCCGGGTCTGATCGAGAAGGAGCAGGTCGACATCGAACGCGAGATTCCGATAGAGGACAATGAGTCGGTCGAGCGCGGCGAGCCTCGCGATCGGCCGGACCCGCCACTGTTCGAAGACTGAGGGTCCGGCTCGGCCACGTCGACAACTGCAAATTGCGAATCCCGCAAGGCCCGCGATACGATCAAAGCGTCGCGAACGTCCAGCCCGTAGACACGGATGTGCCCGCGAAGTGCCGCGGAACCCATTTCCGCGATCTCGCCTCCGGTGAGAATGCCTACCTGCGCTGCAACGCCTGCCTCGTGCGCAACTGCCAGCGCCGTGGCCGGATAGTCACCGGTGATCATGGCGACCGACGTGATCAACACGCTGCCGCTGTCCAGGTTGCGAAAGCTACTGAAGCGATAGTTGGAACTTTTGGTCCCTTGAGGTGGTGCCGGTTTCTGAGACAGGGGCATAAGGTGGATCGCCCGATGAAAAGGACGATCCGGTATGAAGACACGCAGACGATTTACGGCTGAGTTCAAGGCCAAGGTTGCGCTTGAGGCGATCCGTGGCGAGCGGACGATTTCGGAACTGGCGACAAAGCACCAGCTTCATCCGAACCAGATTACGCAGTGGAAACGGCAGGCCATCGAGAACCTGGCCAAGACGTTCGACGACAAGGCTGCTGATGCGCAGGTCGGCCGGGAAGCCGAGGTGACCAAGCTGCACGCCAAGATTGGCCAGCTTGTCGTTGAGCGGGATTTTTTGGCCAAGGCCTTCGATCGCTGAGCCTGGATCGGAGGAGAATGATGATTGACCCCGATCACAACCGGCTCTCGATCCGCCGCCAGTGCGAACTGGTCTCGATCTCGCGGGCGTCGTTCTACCGACAGCCCGCCGGCGAGACGCCCGAGAACCTCGAACTGATGCGCACCATCGACGAGGCCTTCATGGAGACGCCCTGGTATGGCTCCCGGCAGATGGCCCGGCATCTGCGGCGTCAGGGCTGGTGCGTGGGTCGCAAGCGGGTCCGGCGGCTGATGCGCAAGATCGGTCTGTCGCCGATCTACCAGGCGCCGAGAACCAGCGAGCCGCATCCGCAGCATCGCATCTATCCCTACCTGCTGCGGCACCTGGCGATCGAGCGGCCGGATCACGTTTGGTGTGCCGATGTGACCTATATCCCGATGCGGCGCGGCTTCCTTTACCTCGTGGCCATCATGGACTGGTTCAGCCGCAAGGTCCTGGCCTGGCGGTTGTCGAACACGATGGATGCCGACTTCTGTGTTGCCGCTCTCGAAGAGGCGATCGCCTGCCATGGCAGGCCCGACATCTTCAACACCGACCAAGGCTCGCAGTTCACTAGCTTCGCCTTCACGACGACGCTGAAGGATGCCGGCATCCGCATCTCCATGGACGGGCGCGGCCGCTGGATGGACAACGTCTTCATCGAACGACTGTGGCGCAGCCTCAAATATGAGTGCGTCTTCCTCAGCACATTCGAAACGGGAAGCCAAGCCCGCTGCGGCATCGGCTCCTGGATAGACTATTACAACCGGCGACGCCCGCACTCGACCTTCGCCGGCAGGACGCCCGACGAAGTCCATGCTATGGCGGAAATGACGGAGCAATTGGCGGCGTAGAAACGAACCCGATCCACCTTAGCCAGGCCGCCAAACTGTCTCACCAAGCGGGTCCACCTCATTCTTGGCCACGACTCATGTTAGTTTCCAGAATACGGTGCTGCGTCACCGGCTTTGCGTTAATATTTTTGATAGCGTTCTGCAGACGATCTCGAAGATCAAGGACGATCCAGCGCAACTCAACATTGTTCGTGGCATACGCAACCGTAGTCAGGTCCACTGCTGAGATCTTGATGCAATCATCGTCCCTGCGTTGGACAACAATGTTACAAAGCATGATGGAGCCGATTTCATCACGCACCTGTATCGCGCGATGAGCCAACGCCGGATGATATGCGCCGAGAACCCGGTATGGTCGAAAATCGACAGCAAGAGTCTTCTTGAACGCCCGTTGCATATCGATTTCGGCGAATACTTCAAAGCCTTGACGCTCCAAAGCTTGCCTCGCTGCCGCGATAGCTTCTTCAAAACTGACATTGAACGTCTTTGAGAAGAAGTGCATTCCGGCCTCCTCATTACGTCCGGAAACGAAGTATATCTCGTGACGAAAGGTGCGAATTGACATAGCTCAAATATTTTGTCTCCGAGCGGCGGCCGAGCTGGCGCTCGTAGGCGATTGCTCCACTCTTGGGCAAGTCGATACCACCCCTTGAGTAATCGCAGCATGCTCCCCACCGATCACGCCGCCGCTCTACAGAATAGCGCTAACTTGCGCCGGCCACGACGCCTACGTGCCCGCGGAAACTCGTTAGCCTGTTTGACAATCAACGCACCCGTTCCGTCATTTCGATGGAAAGACTTGATTGCTGAATGGTGAGGCGGTCGGAACCTGAATGACGATATAAGCCCTTCCGATTTCCCGATGACACCCATTGCACGCCGCGGTCATGTTCCCAAATGCCTTGCTGAAGTCTGATACGTTTTTGGCTGCAATTGCAGATTTTATCTCCTTAGCGGGTTGCATCAGGCTCACCATGTCGGCCACCGGGATGCCCGAGTACAAAAAAGCGATATCCTGAAAGTTCTCCAGCATCTGCTCCAGTTCATATTCAGCCAGGGGCCAATTGGCAGCCCGGCCGGAAAACCAGAGCTTGATGTGCCGCATCTGCATGGTGTTCATGAAATCACCCAGACGCGGAACATAGTTCTTCGAGGTCAGGGAATCGCCGGCGAAAACATAAGTTGCTCCAACGCTTGCAAAGACGATGCTCAGTACGAATGCTCCTGATACCAATAGCAAGCGAGTTAATCCGCCAAGCATCGTCCAACCTCCGAATGTTCGATGGGATTGAATACCATCGATCGATTCGATGACCTTGATATTGATCAAGACGCAGCCGCATATGGCAGCTCGACGAGCGCTCCCGTACTTGCGAAGCGGTCCTTGCGGGCTTCATCGCAGGCAGCTGGTTCGATGCCGTCAAGGAAACGCACCGGCTGCTATGCCGGGGCTACTTCCTCCGTCAACGACACAAAGTGCAGGGGCATGGAGCGGACCAGTTCTCCCGAGAACATGTCTATGGGGAATTGGCCGTCCGATGCCTTCGACGCGAGCGCAGTCGGTCGTCGCCGTGAGCCTTGCGGTGAAGCCAGTCGGAAAGCCGGATGCGGGAAATCCGCACGTCCGGTTTGATGAGCGGGGACGGGAAACGGGGCAATGCCACCGCGCCCGTCCTCGACTCTACAAATCGTTGGTCGAAAGCGCCATATCGCGGTCGACACGGACGGGCGATTGCTGATGATCAATCTGACAACCGCCGACATCTCCGACAGTGCAGGCGCGCAAGCGATCCTCGATGCGATCCGCAAACGCTGGCCGTGGGTGAAACATCTGTTCGCCGACGCCGCCTACGACCGACTGAAACTGATGGACAAAGCCGTCTATCTGCAGATCGTACTCGAAATCATCCGACGCCGCGACGGGCAGAAGGGCTTCGAAGTCCTGCCGCGCCGCTGGGTGGTCGAACGAACTTTCGGCTGGATGATCCGCTGGCGCAGGCTCGTGCGTGATTACGAACGTCGCATCGATGTCTCAACCGCCATGATCCATGTCGCCATGGCCGGTGTCCTCATCCGCAGAAACGCTCATCCCTGATTTTCCAAACAGATGGGGTGATTGGGGTCTCGGCCGGAGGGTGGCTGTTCCAGTCAGGATGTTGGAACGTGGTCGGTGTTGAATCGCCACAAGCATCGAGAAGGAACAGCCATGAAGTACTTTGCCGGACTGGACGTGTCTTTGGAAGAGACCGCTATCTGCGTCGTCGACGAGACGGGCGGCATCGTCAAGGAAGCTCGCTTTGCGAGTGAGCCGGATGCCCTGGTTGTAGCCCTTGAAGGGATGGGTCTGGTGTTCGAACGAGTTGGCCTGGAGGCCTGTTCGCTGACGGCTTGGCTTCATGACGCTCTGCGGGGCGCAGGCTTGCCGGCGATCTGCATTGAGACACGGCAGGCGAATGCAGCCATGAAGACAATGCCAAACAAGACAGATCGCAACGATGCTCGGGCACTGGCGCAAATCATGCGAACCGGCTGGTTCCGACCGGTGCACGTCAAGAGCCGGCAGTGTCGCTTGTGGCGCTCGCTTCTTGTGGCGCGCCGAACGATTCTCAACGAGATGCGGACAATCGAGAACGTGGTGCGTGCGATCATGCGCGAAGCCGGTATCAAGCTCGGCACACCGTCCAGAGCTGCCTTCGCTGATCGCGTCCGAGCCATGGTCGGCGACGACACTTTGGTGATGCCGCTCGTCGCCCCTTTACTCACGGTCCTCGCCACGATGCTGGACCAATTCAGCCGCCTGACCAAACAGGTTCTCGATCTCGTCCGGAAGGAAGAGGTCTGCCGGCGTCTGATGAGCGTTCCCGGCGTGGGACCGATCACCGCGCTCGCCTTCCGCGCCACCATCGACCGGCCGGATCGGTTCAGGCGGTCGAGGGACGTCGGCGCGCATCTCGGCCTGACGCCTGCGCGCTATCAGTCCGGGGAGACCGACATCCAGGGCAAGATCAGTCGATGCGGCGACGAACTCGCTCGCACAGCCCTCTACGAGGCGGCGCACACGCTGCTCGTGCGCAGCCGGAAATGGTCGAGTCTGCGGGCTTGGGGAATGAAGATCGCAAAGCATCGCGGCATAGCGCGAGCGCGTGTCGCGGTCGCCCGCAAGCTTGCCGTAATCCTTCACCGGATGTGGAGTGACAGCTCCCCGTTCCGCTGGGGAAAAGAAGCCGACGTCGGCATTGCCGCCTAATATCAGGAGCTTCATTCAGCAGGAGAGAGGATCAAGACATCGCCCGAAAGGGTGAACCGGATCGTTCCTGTGGGGACGATGGGCAAGGCGATCTCGTTGAGAGTCCAGAGCCTTGCGGGTTCAACCCGCAAGGTCGTGAAACAGATTGAGACGCCTTGCCTTCCTAACCCCAGCATGCGGCGGCTCTACGCCGACCGCGAAGAGAAGCGCGTGACCCATGGGGCGACGCGATCCGGAATGGCAAATGGAGCAGCTTGACTTCAACGACCCCAATCAGAGAAGGCTCTTAGCGGTGCTTCTGCTGCTGGGATGGGAGAGATGTGCCTATTGATATACATCAAATCATATATCTGAAGTGATGTTAAACAGACTTATCAGCCTGACTGAAATTCACGGGCTGTCACGAATCGCCGGCACATCAGGCCGGCGATGCTTGGCCCATTCTGGGCCTGTTTCCCCACCCACAACTCGCCCGGCGCTTTACGGCGTCGGGCCTTTTTTGTCGTTACATGGCCGACCTTTTCGTCCTGAACCGCTCGGCCTTGGTTGGCCCCGCTCTTGCCGGTCGGCTGTTCATCCGGTCAGAGCAGCGATTCATCATGAAGAACAACGTGCGTAAATCCTAGGGCATCCCATACGTTACTTCTTGAGATCGCTCAGCGCCAGCCCGGCCGGCGCGGACAGGACGAGCCGCTGCAGACATAGCGATGCGCGAGGCCTTCGCCGACAGGCGCAGGCAACTCGCGTGAGCCTTGCATTGCCGTCAGCGGTCAGTTCGCTCAGTCGCGCGCGCCGTGAGGACGTTCAGGGGCGCAGGTCAACTTCGTGCAGGCATCCTGCGGCGTCGCAATGGAGTGATTTGTTGCTGCAGCGAAAATCATCAAAATGAAAGGCGACGAATTCAACTCTGGAAACCGTAAAGCGCGGACTGCTGCGCGGCTGCAATCGACCTGCCGCAGGCAGCATCCCATTTTTGTACAATTGCACGGAACTCAGGCAGGAGATTCCTGAGATGGGCGGGATTCCACCGATTCTGGGCTAAACCACCGTGCGATAACGCAGGCTGAGATATTCCGGACAAGCAGAGAGGCACGACTGCAATCTTCGAAATGAGCTTACGTGGATCCACGATCGCTTCCCAAGAAAAGTAGGACATAGATGAATTATCGTATCCAACGCGGAAAGGTGATTGAGGCAAATCAGAAACGCCTCTCGAATTTCCAAGCGCGAACACGTCGTGATGTAGCACGCGGCAAAAACTACGAGGCCGGAAAAGTCGATACTCGATGAGAGCCAGCCCATCTATCGCTTGACACAAATCAAGGCACTGGAGCGGGGACCGAATTGTCCGTCGTCAGATAATTTGAGACTGATCAGGCATTTCGAGAACGGAGGCTCTGGCTCATCAGGGGTTAGAGTTTAAGCGGCCTGCAGTCGATGCTGCAAGCGGCGGTTTGCGATGGTGGCCCGCTTGATGCGGTGTCGTTCGGCGAGGATCGTCTCGGCTCTTCCAAAATAGACGTCAGCGGGCGTGAGGTTGTCGATGCTCTCGTGATAGCGGACGTGGTTATAATGCTCGACGAAGGCGTGGACCTGCTGCTCGAGATCTCCGGGCAGGTAGTAGTTGTCGAGCAGAATGCGGTTCTTCAGGGTCTGATGCCAGCGCTCGATCTTTCCCTGGGTCTGGGGATGATACGGGGCGCCGCGTACATGCTCCATGCCTTTGTCTTCGAGCCACGCGGCCAGATCGCTCGCCACGTATGACGAGCCGTTATCCGAGAGGAGCCGCGGCCGGTGCATGACGGTGGCGCGATCGAGACCCGATGCGGCGAGCGCCTGGTCGAGCGTGGCCGTGACGTCGGAGGTACACATCGTGGGACCGAGCCTCCAGGTCACGATGTAGCGCGAGAAGTCGTCGAGCACGGTCGAGAGGTAGTACCAGCCCCAACCGGTGATCTTGAGGTAGGTGAAGTCGGTCTGCCAGAGTTGGTTGATGGCGGTGGTCTTGTCCTTGAACTCGTTCGCGGCTTTGATCACCACATAGGCCGGGCTGGTGATGAGATCGTGCGCCTTCAGCAGCCGATAGACCGAAGCCTCCGAGACAAAATACTTTCTCTCGTCGGTAAAGCGCACCGCCAACTCCCGCGGCGACAGCTCGGGAATCTCCAGCGCCAGGTCGATGATCTGGCCTCGGACGTCATCCGGGATACAATTCCAGACCCGATCCGGTCGAGAGCGGTGATCTGCCAGGGCCTCAATGCCACCCTCGCGGAAGCGATCGTACCACCTATAAAATGTGGCGCGGGGATGCCGAGCTTGTCCAGCGTGCGCTTGGCCGGCAAGTGCGACTGCTCCACCAGCGCGATGATCTCGGCTTTCTCGGACGCAGGGTACCTCATGCCTCGTCCTCCCCATCCCCGTTCATGCTTATGGAATGGCCCGTCCCTTTCTCCGGCATCAAGTACGATGCTGGTGTCAAAAACGGGAAAGGAATGAGCTAATGTCTATAACAATCCTCGGGGTTGATCTGGGAAAGAACTCTTGCAGCGTTGTTGGAGTCGACACGACCGGTGCTGTAGTCGTTCGTCGAACGATGCGCCGGCAAACGCTGGTCGAATATGTGACGAAACTTCCGGCCTGTGTAGTTGCGATGGAAGCATGCTGCGGCGCCCATCACCTGGGCCGCCTGTTTGTCGCGCAAGGTCATAAGATCCGGTTGATGTCACCGGAATACGTCCGTCCATATATTAAAGCTCAGAAAAACGACGACCGCGATGCTGAAGGAATCGCCGAAGCTGCCTCACGACCGACAATGCGGTTCGTCGAACTCAAGAGCCAGGAGCAGTTGGATATTCAAACGCTGCATCGTGTGCGCTCGCGCCTCGTGGCAGAACGAACCAACCTCATCAATCAACTACGCGCGATCCTGCTGGAGCGCGGGGAGATCTTCCCGGCCGGCCGGCGGAAATTCGAGCTTGGCGTGGATGGCATGCTTGTCGATGGCGATCAAACATTGTCACCGCGTATACGCCAGTTAGCTGGCGATTTACGTACCGAATGGAGAGAACTCGACGCGAAAATCGCGGCGTTGAATGGCGAATTTGTCAAACTGTCACGCAATGATCCCGCAGCTTGCAGGTTGACTTCGATCCCTGGCGTTGGCGTGCTCAACGCAACGGCCCTGGTCGCTGCGGTTGGCGATGCAAGTAATTTTGCCAAGGCCCGGGACCTGGGCGCCTGGCTCGGGTTGGTTCCGAAACAATCCAGCACGGGAGGTAAGGCTCGGCTGCTCGGGATATCCAAGCGTGGCAACACTTATTTGCGCACTCTACTCATCCACGGCGCTCGCGCGGCTTTGCCATCGCTGTCACAAAGCGATACGCCACTGGGGCGGTGGCTGAAGGCAATGATCGAGCGGGGCGTACACCGTAACGCCGTAGTGGTGGCTTTAGCCAACAAGCTGGCGCGGATAGCTTGGGCCATCTTGCGCAAGGAAGCGCGCTTTGAACGCAGTTACCCGGTAGCCGTGGTTTAACGAGATCAGCGCTGCGCATAGTTCGCGCAGTCCAACGGGGTTTGCAGGAAGGATCGAAGAGATGGCCTGACAGTCGAACGGCGTTCGGAAATCCCGATCAAAAAAATGGCACATTCGCTGCCGGCATGCTTATGGGGCTCTGAACGTGCGGATATCCATCTTGGCCATGGGCTTGCTCATGAGACCGTATACGTTGACGCAGACTGTTCAGAATGCCGTAAAATCCTCTTGCAGACGGGGCGGGCCATACGTTTTTTTAAGCAGACGGTTTTCCAGGGTCAGGTCGGCGACGACCTCCTTCAACGCCGAGGCCTCACGACGAAGGTCTTTAACTTCGCCGGAGGTCGCGGCGCGGGCCGTGTCGCCTGCCAATCGGCGCTTGCCAGCTTCCAGGAACTCCTTGGACCAGCCGTAATACATCGAGGCGGCGATGCCTTCGCGGCGGCAAAGCTCGGAGATATTCTCCTCGCCGCGCAGTCCTTCCAGCACGATGCGGATCTTCTCCTCCGCCGAATATTGCCGGCGCGTCTGCCGGCGGATGTCCTTCAGCACTTGTTCTGCCGGCGCTTTGCCCGGCCCGGATTTCTGCTTCATCTTCGCTCCTTGCGGCTACGATGAACCAGAAATCCTCCCTCCGTGAAGTCCCGCAATTTGTCTCAAGAGTGCTGACGGGGAACAACCGCGACAAACCGTCCAGCCTCGCCGGCTCCCACTCCCTCACGCCAGCATCATTCGAGCCTTCACGTCCTCGACGGCGGCACCAAGCCGCCCACTTACGACGCCCTCTTCCACCACCGTCGCTTATCCATAAACTCGCAGCGAAGCGCCTTCCAATCGATGTCGTACTCCGGCTTGATCGTTTCGCAGAAATGTCGTTTGGTCATCGATTGACGATGCGCTGATGCCACCCTGGCCCACGCTATCTGCTTCTGAACGCCGATGCCAGCCGCATCAAACGCGCCGAGCCTTCAACGTTGGATAACGTTAGCCGCAATAGAGATCGAGATTAGAAAGCTAACGAAAACCCTAGCTGCTGTTCGATAATAGTGCCCGATCAGTGGACGGAGCAGGGCCTCACATCCAGGAGCGCCACACTGCCAACTGCACCAAAGCTGATCCGGAATACGGCGCTGGGTCGGGAAGCCCTGTTGCGCCTCGCTACTTCTCGTCCATGAACGAGTGGTATGGCCGCAGAATAACCGACAGGAAGGCTCGGTGCTGTCACCGTTTGGCGGCGGCAGCGACTTCCGGCTGCGCGGCTCTGCTGAAGCGTTGTGCCTGGTGACGCTTCCAGCGCGGTACGACATAAATGCACAAGTTCACTTGACTTGGAGGGCTTGGATACTGGGTGGCCTGAGAATATTCTGCTGCTATCATGAAGCGTTCATGCATGACGTCGACGGAGTATCGTTGAACGTGCAGCCACCAGCCAAAGATGATTCCGGTGCTTCTAATCTTGCGCCAATAGCCAGGGATGTGGGAATGGAGTTGAGGCTGTTTGCATCGCGAGGAGCCTTCGAAAGGGTGCGCGAGTTGCCTGTCATCATACAGCATGCGCGCAATCGCGGCGATGGTCGGCATGCGCCTATCGTTGAGCTGATGCGGTGAATTTCAGCCTTCTCGCGCTCGACCAAATTCTCAATAACGCGGGGGCGCGGCCGAGCGCTAGCAGGCTGGCACTGGCACCAATCGCTGCCGCGCCAGCGCCGAACGTGGTCAGCATGCGGAGGCGGAGCGCCATCCCGCTCAGGCGGGCGATCCCGGCCATGGCAACGCCAAGCCCAAGGAGGTTGCGCGCAACCATCTCAGTAGGCCATGCATCGCGAGTAAGCCGACGCGGACCAACGGTACCGAGTCTGTGTGCACGCCAGGGACATGAAAGCGGCCTGGTGTCTGGCCGCCAGCAACGCTGAAGCGACGGCGCGCGAAATCACCAACCATTACGCCCGGCGCTGGACGATCGAGCCGGGGTTTCGCGACACCAAGGACCTTCGCTTCGGCATGGGGTTAGGCGTTCTTCGCATCGCCGATCCGCAACGCCGCGACAGGCTTCTTCTTTTGAACGCCTTCGCCATCGTGCTTTTGACGCTGCTCGGCGCAGCCGGCGAGAGTCTCGGTATGGATCGCCATCTCAAGGTCAACACCGCCAAGCGCCGAACTCATTCGCTGTTCCGCCAGGGATGCATGCTCTACGAGTTGATCCCAAACATGCCGGATGTCCGCCTGCGCCCGCTTGTCGCGCGGTTTAGCGAATACATCAATCAACACGCCGCGCTAAATCAAACGTTCTCATGCGTGTGAATGAGGGGATACCTGAGGATGGAGCCAGGTCCGGGAAAGGGTGCACTACTTAAGAAGGTCGCACAGGCTGAGAAAGCGTCAGAGCTTGATAATTGGATCAACTCTTCTGGGCTTCGACCGCCGAAGTGAGTGTTACTGGCGACGATGTCATGACGCGCTCGTCACGAGACACGGCTCCATATATGTTTGCAGGGGGTGAACGAATAAACTGACGGATGTTCGAGTTCATAATGATCGTCTGCTAAGTGTATCACCTCGACACAGTCAATGTTTAGTCGCTTACTGCCGATTTGCTGCTCAGCCAAAACCAGCGCCTGGGAAGAATCGTTCGATTGAACATCGATCTGACACTGAAGGCACCTGAAACTATGGCCGCTCGAATTCAGCAGATCCCTTGTAGAAAGAGACACGATAGCTGTTCATTTGAAAACTCCTCGTCTTCGCGTAATGAGGGCCGGTGAACTGCAAGTCGGTGCCCTTAAGCCTCCATGGCGGATAGCCGCTGTCGGTTGCACAGCGCGATTTGGCGAGCGCTCGAAAACATCAGGATGCCCTCATCGTTGAGTTGTGAGAGCGCCCGCGAGACGGTCTCGAGCGTCAAACCGAGGTAATCGCCAATATCGCGACGACACATCGGGAGCGTCATCATGCCGGCTCTGGCGAGCCGGCGGTCCATTTCCAGGAGGAAAGTGGCAACGCGCTCCATCGCAGTCTTGCGGCCAAGAAGCAGCATATGATCTTCGGCATGCCGGAGGTCGCTTGCTGTCATCGTCCAGAGATTGCGGGCAACCCGGACGTTCGATGCTGCGGCCTTCTCAAGGCTGCGACGGGGTACCAGGCGGACGGTGGTGTCGGCGATTGCTTCGGCGGTGAGCCGGTGCTCCGGGCCGGGGTCGAGGCCAAAGACATCGCCAGGCAGGTGGAATGCGCCGATCTGCCGTCGTCCGTCACTCAGGAGTTTATAGGTGCGGACTGCGCCGCGGATGATCTGGTAGAGGTATTCGGAAGGCTCGCCCTCGCCGTAGATTTCCTCATCCTTTTTGTAGGAAAATTCGCTTGCGACCACTCCCGAGCAACGGGCGATCACGCTGAATTGGTCGGCCGGTTCCGTCGCCATGACGCGCGGAATGTGGAGAGCCTTGGCAGTCGGGGCGGTGATCGTCTGGGTATGCATATCGCCATCTCCTCGATGCGGGATGGGCTAGTTTACCGGAGATGTGTGCGCCGGAATATTTCGGTCGATATCCTAAGGAGAACCTCCTAAGGGCTTTTACGGAGGTGCTGTTCCAGGATTTGGCACAGATGGACGGTGGCACGTCGAATGCATTCCATGTCGCAATCGATTGGCGTGACGCCGCATCTGACACAGAACCGGGCCGTCACCAGAACCGGCAAGACCCGCAGCAGCGCCATCGACCAACGAACCACGCGGCATCCGGGCTATGGCATGTCGCAGTCACGCCGGGCGATGGTCGAGTGCATTTTCGGGTGGGGCAAGCAGCACGGCACCATGCGCAAGACCAAACATCGCGGCATCGCTCGCGTCGCCGCCAACTTCCTGCTCAATCTGGTCGCCTACAATCTGATCCGCATCCCCAAACTCGTCGCAGCGTAGCCGATCCAGACCTCAAACTCAAACTCCCGAACACGCCGTCTCAACAGCCAGCCTCGCAATAAAACCCCGTAATTCTGTGCGTTTTTCAGCAGACTGCTCTAGAAGGCAACCTTATGAGCAAGGGTGGAGATTGCTGTCGTTCTCGGCATTCTGCGGTTTTGTACCGATCAACGTCGGATGCGCCGGGGCAATAACCGACCTCCACGTCGTGGTCAGTAAATAAACACAGGCTCCTGAATGAGGTGGTCGTTGACAGCGCCCACTCCAGGCATGTTTACCGCTACGGTGTGGATTGAGGTGGACCCGCTTGGTGAGACAGTTTGGCGGCCTGGCTAAGGTGGATCGGGTTCGTTTCTACGCCGCCAATTGCTCCGTCATTTCCGCCATAGCATGGACTTCGTCGGGCGTCCTGCCGGCGAAGGTCGAGTGCGGGCGTCGCCGGTTGTAATAGTCTATCCAGGAGCCGATGCCGCAGCGGGCTTGGCTTCCCGTTTCGAATGTGCTGAGGAAGACGCACTCATATTTGAGGCTGCGCCACAGTCGTTCGATGAAGACGTTGTCCATCCAGCGGCCGCGCCCGTCCATGGAGATGCGGATGCCGGCATCCTTCAGCGTCGTCGTGAAGGCGAAGCTAGTGAACTGCGAGCCTTGGTCGGTGTTGAAGATGTCGGGCCTGCCATGGCAGGCGATCGCCTCTTCGAGAGCGGCAACACAGAAGTCGGCATCCATCGTGTTCGACAACCGCCAGGCCAGGACCTTGCGGCTGAACCAGTCCATGATGGCCACGAGGTAAAGGAAGCCGCGCCGCATCGGGATATAGGTCACATCGGCACACCAAACGTGATCCGGCCGCTCGATCGCCAGGTGCCGCAGCAGGTAGGGATAGATGCGATGCTGCGGATGCGGCTCGCTGGTTCTCGGCGCCTGGTAGATCGGCGACAGACCGATCTTGCGCATCAGCCGCCGGACCCGCTTGCGACCCACGCACCAGCCCTGACGCCGCAGATGCCGGGCCATCTGCCGGGAGCCATACCAGGGCGTCTCCATGAAGGCCTCGTCGATGGTGCGCATCAGTTCGAGGTTCTCGGGCGTCTCGCCGGCGGGCTGTCGGTAGAACGACGCCCGCGAGATCGAGACCAGTTCGCACTGGCGGCGGATCGAGAGCCGGTTGTGATCGGGGTCAATCATCATTCTCCTCCGATCCAGGCTCAGCGATCGAAGGCCTTGGCCAAAAAATCCCGCTCAACGACAAGCTGGCCAATCTTGGCGTGCAGCTTGGTCACCTCGGCTTCCCGGCCGACCTGCGCATCAGCAGCCTTGTCGTCGAACGTCTTGGCCAGGTTCTCGATGGCCTGCCGTTTCCACTGCGTAATCTGGTTCGGATGAAGCTGGTGCTTTGTCGCCAGTTCCGAAATCGTCCGCTCGCCACGGATCGCCTCAAGCGCAACCTTGGCCTTGAACTCAGCCGTAAATCGTCTGCGTGTCTTCATACCGGATCGTCCTTTTCATCGGGCGATCCACCTTATGCCCCTGTCTCAGAAACCGGCACCACCTCAGATCGCCTTTCTGACCTGCTCGGACTCGACCGTGCCCCACAAATCGACAATCCCGCGGGTGACGGTGACATTGAGTTTGTGGGTGTGCGCCCACGGCTGTTTCTTGAGTTCTTCCATTAACTCCTGACGGATCGCGGCGTCCGACAGTGTGATCTCGAGGTGTGGCCGGGCACTCGCCACGGCCTGGATGATGTTTGCGCGACTGACAATGCCGAGCAGGTCGCCCGCTTGGTTGACAATTGGCACTCGCTTGATGTCGTTCGTTTCGAACAGCTCGGCAACGTCAATCAGAGGCGTTTCGGGATCGGCCGTCTTGACCTCTCGTGTCATGATGTCAGAGATCTTTCTGGCATGAGATTGGACATAGCCCTCTGCCATCGCCTGATCTCCGGACAGAATATGCAGCCACCAGGAGTAGGGGCGTTCAGTCCCTGCCTCGATGCGATGCATTAGGTCGGCTTCGGTGGCGATTCCGACGAGCTTTCCTGCCTTGTCGACGATTGGTACGGCGCTGATGCGTCTGGCAATCATTGTCTTCGCCACGTCTTGCACGGTCGCATCCTCGCAGGCTGTGATGACCGGGGACACCATTACGTCTCGCGCTTTCATAAGAACCTCCAACATAATTCCAAGTGACCTATCTTGGTAGGTGCGTTTCAAATGGAACAACCGTATCGGGTACCGTCATCGTTTTCAGCATCTTGCCCGTAACGCTACCGAGAAGTCAGCAAGTCGGGAGTTTCATGGTCAGGGCTCACTTGAACCCAAGATGACTCTCCAAGGACAGTTAGACACAGATGAATTATCGTATCCAATACGGAACGGTGATTGAGGCAAATCAACCCAGAAACGCCTCTCGCTATTCCAAGCGAACACGTCGCGACGTGGCACGGAATTGACGCTTGTTGCTCAGTATGCGTCTCGTAGTGGGCCTCCGCAGGATCTGTAAAGCTCGGCCAGACGCGGCGCAAAGATCGATGAAAGAGCCGCCCTAGCGAGAAACCACGTTGTCGAGCGCATTGGCTGGCTGCGAGCGGCCGTGCTCTGCGCAAGACGGACCATCACCGCAGGGCTTCGAAACGAACCGGCCTAACGGCGGCCAGAATAGATCGGTGCCGCCAAGACCACACCGGTTGCGATCTGCAGTACAAGCAGAAGGAATAGGGCTGCGATAGTTATTCGCGCTGCGGGATTATGCCTGACATATTCCTTTGGCTCTCCGCTCGGGTATTGGTCGGCGGATTGGGTTGGAACCAAAGGTAGCTGGCCTTGCTTACTGTGGTTCATTGCAATCTCCCACGAACAGGCGTTGATTGCTTCCACGGTTCGGGACTTAGGGCAATGATCTGGATCAACATGAGAGGGCAGCCGCCGCTGGTGGTCTCGGCGTTCCGTGACGTTGCTAACCTCGGCTTCCTTGATCTTTAACCTTGCGATAGCCAACCGTCGCAGAGAAACGTCCGATGCTGCAGCCTTTGCCAGGCTGCGACAAGGCAACAGAATCGGAAGGGTGCTGACCCTTGCGGCGCTTTTATGTGGCGCCCATTGGATGCTTCGTGGTCAAATGCTCGCAAGGATGCTTCCTCGTTCCGGCGAGTAAGAAACGTTCGATTCTGTTCTGGGGTAAGCGAGTATGACGTTCTAAAGACGCGAACGGTTTAGGCGTGCGCCGCTTCAGCGCAAATTTCTGAGCCCGGGACCAGGGCGGTTTGCTGCGCAATCCTCAGTCGTCGACAAGACGTTCAGTGTATTCAAGGCTTAAAGTCTGGAACCTGCGCACGCTGGGAGGCCGTCAGTCTTCGCCATTGTTAATCTCGGCGCTGCATCTGGTTCGGCTTCGTGAAGTGAAATCTGTTGCTCTGGATGTGGCCGTTCCGATCTAGGTTTCTGCGGTCCAGGATCTGGAAGCCTACGCCGAGGGTCACGCGAGCCGCGAGATGACGGCGATCCTCGCGCGGATACCTCGTACGGCTGTCAGGCATGGCAATAGCGTGCTTGATGAAGTCGGTCTTGAGACAATCGTGCCGGGTGATAGGCTGCTCATTCGACAAGGGATGTTGTCGCGGCCGATGGAACGGTGGCCAGCTGCGTTGCAGGTCTGGGCCAATCGGCGCTGACAGGTGAACCGATCCTGGTGCAACAGCGGGGCGGCGATGAGGTGATGAGCGGATCGACAAATGCCGGCGACG
Source organism: Nitrobacter sp. TKz-YC01 (assembly GCF_047824785.1). Classification (GTDB taxonomy): domain Bacteria; phylum Pseudomonadota; class Alphaproteobacteria; order Rhizobiales; family Xanthobacteraceae; genus Nitrobacter. The sequence goes on from NZ_CP181168.1 coordinate 75,524, forward strand.
TTTTTGACCTGGTAGCGTCACATCACGCCGCGGAGAGCACCTATGCCGGCATTGTCCGGGCTGGTCGAGGAGGCGCAGTGCTTTAAGGCGGCGATGTGCGGCTTGCGACCGGTTTGCCATATTGTTTCTTGGCGTGACCGTGCCGATTGCAGGTTTAGCTTTGAGACGCTGGCCGCGCGTGTACTCGCTCGTCATTGACAAGACGGGAACGCTGATCGACTACTCTGCATTTCGAGGCTGCTGGCGTCGAAGGAGAAGGGCGTCCGGCCGCATGGTCTTCCAGCGCCGCCTGCTGCGGCGCATGGCCCATCGGCACGGCATGTCCGACGAAACCAGTCGGCCTCTTTAAGTCCCCAATCTCTAGCCTGCCATGGTTAGATGCGACGGTGCTGGTGTCACCGTTGCACATCTCAGAAAAGGTCAGTGGGAAAACAGAATCGGAAGGGGTGGCCTGGCCAATAAGCTTCTTGTCGCGCCGCCAAGAATGAACTCACGGAGTCTAGAGTGACCATACGCACCCATTACAAGTACGTCGGCGCTGCATGAATCCGCGTGGCTTTCGAGAACCTCGCCGATTGGCCGTGCCGCCGCGTCGACCTCATCAACCGTCACATCGATACCATGCCGTGAAAGGTTTTTCGCAACTTCCTCCGCTGAATGCCTAGTGTCCAAAGCCTTTTCGTTAAAGACGGTCACAACCCGCACCCGTTGTGCGTTTTCCAGTACTGGCATGGCATCGGCGATGGCCCGGGCCGCCGTACGGCTAAAATCCCACGCGACCACAACCGTCTTGAGTTCGAACGACTTTGTGCGGTGCCGTTCCGGTAAAACCAGGGTCGGCTTTCCGGATCCAAAGATCACAGATTCCGCATACCATTGGTCGTAGGATTCGGAGACCGAGATGATCGTCAGATCGCGATGGCGTGAGTATTCCACGAATGTGTCCGGCACCTTGTATGTGACACACCGCTCCAAGATCGTTTCGTGGGGCAGGCCCGCCCTTTGAGCCGCCGATTCAAACGAAGCGAGCAAATCCTGGGCGTTCTTCAGGCTCTTACGCGCCTCGCCGGCGGCAATTGCCGCGACGTCAACGAGCAAACTGGAGAGAAGGGTTCCAGGAATCTCTACACGTGCTTCGCAGGCGATTGCCGCAATGTGTGGGCCCAGCGACGAGGCAAACGAAACTGCGTCCTCAATAACCGAAACCGGGGTCGGTTCGGGATAGCTTGTCAAAGTGAGAAGAACGTCTTTTATAGCCATCGGCTTTCTCCTCGGAAGTTGATGAGAGTAGTCTCTGCGTTCGGAGGAGGATTGATCTATCGCAGATTCGTCTCCGTCATTCCGTCGCCCGACGGCTGTCGATCGGTGCCACCAGAATGACGGCGAGATGGTGCATTCACCGCGCTTTGCGCAGACGGCGTGCGGGATGATGCCGTATGAACCAAGTCAAGCAACTATCCTGCTGCGAATTGCAGCACCCTTGAACGAGCTTCGACGCGCACCGTACGGATCAACTTCATGTCCTTGCCTCTTTCCGGCTGCTGGATCGCATTTCGGCGATTTCTGGAAGGGTCAGGTCATACCCGAGGGACTTGAGACCTCGTAGTTGGCGGCCCGAATATTTGGCTCAGATCAATTGAAGGAGTCGGGACTCGATTGAGATCATGATTGATGTGCATCAATCATGTGGGTTCGTTCGGTGATATTCATTGCAAATATGGAGGTTTGAATGCGTGCACATCAGATCATGACCCGCAAGGTGACAACGGTGACAGCCGACACATCTATTCTGGATGCTGCAAACCTCATGTTGCAACAGCGGATCAGCGGCCTTCCGGTGGTTGACGAGATGGCGCGGCTAATTGGCGTGGTCTCTGAAGGAGACTTTGTGCGACGCAGTGAGATTGGTACGCAACGTCCTCGCATCAGATGGCTCGAATTCTTGATGGGGGCTGCCGGAAAAGTTGCCCAGGACTTCGTGCGAGAGCATGGTCGCAAGGTCAGCGAGATTATGACACAAGACGACCTCTGTACCGCAACCGAGGACATGCCGCTTGCCGAGCTTGTGCGTTTGATGGAACGTCGCAATGTCAAGCGCCTGCCCGTGGTGCGTGGACGCACGGTAATCGGGATTGTGACTCGCACTGACCTACTTCGTGCTGTCGCAAGTCTCGCACGGGACGTTCCGGACCCGACGGCAGATGATGATCATATTCGTGACCGCGTGATCGCCTCCATCGAGAAGAATGATTGGCGACCAGCGCAATTCGGCGTCACGGTTTATGACGGAATTGTGCATCTTACAGGCGTCATCACGGACGCGCGTTTCCGGCGAGCTGCGATCGTGGCGGCTGAAAACGTCTCGGGTGTCAAGCTAGTTCACGACCACCTCTATCTAGTTACCGAGTCCGGTCTTTAGGTTAGACCGCGCGCAGATGAGGAATGGCGAAGATAGGATGGTGGTGACCAGATTTGCGGCCGAGCAAGGAGCCGCGGGGGGCACGCTCGTGCAATAAATCTGCGCTGCGCATTGCGAGGGGGACGTCCCGGGTTTTGTTGAATTTCTGAAGAGGTCGGCGTTGCCCACCTTGAGCCGGTAGGCTGAGGGTGCTGATTCCGCAAAGGAGAGCAACGCCATGACGAGAGATATCACACCGGCTGGTTCGCCGGCGAGGCTCAAGAGAAGGGATTGTAAACCGGCGCTGAACAAAGCTCGTTGAAACAACGCGGTAACTGCTTGTGACAAGTGACAAAATCTACGTCGGAGTGGGGTCGCGAGCGGCGCCGATCGTGACCCCGCTCCGATCGGCTTTTTTCGATTGTCCTTATGGCGTTACTGCTGGCACCTGCAGCGATCTGACCCCTGTGCCGATTCACAATGACGTGGTCGTCGCGGAAGAGCTCATTCAGGCAATATCGAAAAGAAAGATACCCGCGGCGGTCCGGCGCGCTATTGAGGCTATCGGCGGCGTAGCCGAGCACGGTTTCCAGCGCCACGATGGTGCGCGAGAGGTCAAACATGCGCTGGCAGCATTATCCGACGCCATTCGTTCCGGCAGCCGCCAGTGTATTGACGAGTTCCTGCGGAATCTGCACCGCAACAGTGCGGGGTGTTGTCATCACGAGAACAACGTGACCCGTCACGCAGCCGATCACGGTATCAGCTCAGCAAATTGGCTACGTGCGTCGGAATCATGCAGGAAGGCAAGGCGTGGTCATCGGGAGCAATCTTTTCAATGGCCATTGTATCTTCGGTCAACGGCCGAGATCGCTGAGGTCAGGCTCTACAAGTCCTGTTCGCATAAGTTTCATTATGGAATATATTCCTAATCTGAAGCGGGGCGATATCTACCAGCTCGCTATCAAACAACTTTAGCAATTCGCGGTAGGTTGAACCAGCCCTTATAAGATGCTTTTCAATTTCTCCGACCGAATGCTTTGTCAGGTCCTTGTTTATCTCGGCGATAATGCAGACCTTCACGTCGGGTGGAATGCGACCGGCAAGTCGGCCAATGTTCTTGGCGGCGCGACTACGATGAGAACCCTCGCCTTGCTCATGCGGACCATCTGTTCCATGGCTGCAGCAACCGTCTGCGCGAACCGGTGCTCCTCGATATTATGCCAATCGATCTGTTCGACGGCGCTTTTACGCCGGGGAATTGAGGACTCGATGACCCGTCCAAGCCGATCGCTCCCCTGCTCGTGTGTGATCGGATTGGTGTCTTCAAAGACTTCCTCTGCTTCAGATGGGGAATTAAAGCGTCGCCCTCGTTTCGCAGAAACAAGGCCTTTCGGCCGTCGCCGACAAATATCAGCGCATTGCGGGGAATCCTGAACATGTTCACCTGATGCTCGGGACAATTGCGTTTTCTCCAATAAACATGCCGGGGTTCAAAGGCTCGCGCTTCAGGGTCGCTGACCAATCTGGTCGTAAATCCCGAAAGCGCGGAATGCACTCGATGATCTTGACCGGCCCCCACGGAGTGGTCCGATTGGAATGTTAGTTTAGGAATTGCATTTTGACTATCTCCTATGCTGGCCAGACGAGGGCCTCGGGTGCCGGTGGTTGATATCCCAGCGATGAGTGTGGACGCACCGTGTTGTAGTGACGTCGCCAGTTTTCGATCACGATCTGGGCTTCCTTCAACGTGTAGAAGATCTCTCCGTTGAGCAGTTCATCGCGCAGCTTGCCGTTGAAGCTTTCGCAATAGCCATTCTCCCATGGACTGCCAGGTTCGATGTAAGCGGTCTTGGCTCCGACGGTGGCGATCCAATCCCGGAGCGCCTCGGCGACGAACTCAGGGCCGTTGTCTGAACGTATGTGCGCAGGGATGCCCCGCGAGACGAACAGCTCGCAGAGTGCTTCGATGACATCGGTCGCCTTGAGCTTCCGTGCGACACGGATGGCCAAGCTCTCACGGCTGAACTCGTCGATGATGCACAACATCCGGAACGCCTTGCCATCGTGGGTGCGGTCAGCAACGAAGTCATAGGACCAGACATGGTTGGGCCGCTCCGGCCGCAGACGGATGCACGAGCCGTCGTTGAGCCCCAGACGCCCGCGTTTAGGGTGTTTTGCAGGGACCTTCAGCCCCTCACAGCGCCAGATCCGCTCAACACGCTTCTTGTTCACCCTCCAGCCGGCTCGGCGAAGCAACGCCGTAATCCGGCGATATCCGTAGCGGCCATATTGGCGGGCAAGCTCGATGATGTCGGCAGTCAAAGCCGCCTCGTCATCGGGTGTCGTGGGGATCTTGCGCTGCGTCGATCGGTGTTGACCTAATGCCCGGCACGCCCGTCTCTCGGAGATGCTAAGCTCGGCTGTTACATGATCGACGCACGCACGGCGTCGGGAGGGGCTTAGAAGTTTCCCTTTGCGGCCTCCGCCAAGATCAGCTTGTCCAGCGTCAGATCCGACACCGCTCGACGGAGCCGGGTGTTCTCGGTCTCCAGCTCCTTCAGCCGCTTCACCTGGTCGCCCTTCAGGCCGCCATACTCATTCCGCCATCGATAATAGGTTACTTCCGTCACGCCTATCGCTCGGACTGCGTCTGCCACCTGGCGACCCTGGGCCATCAGCACATCAACCTGCCGCAGCTTCGCAACGATCTCTTCAGCCGTATGCCTCTTCCTTGCCATCGATCGTATCCTCCATCCGAAAAACATACTTCAGGGAGGACCACTTCAAAGGGGGCAGATCAATCTACCAAGATCATCGGCCCAATATTCCCAAATGCGTCCGGGTCCCAAAGACAGAATGCTCAATTTGATCAAATAGCTGACCGATCGCAATCGCTTTCGGTAGCTGGATTATAACCCTAATTGACTTCGCTCAACACAAGTTCTGGATTCCGAGGCATTTTGCTTCCTACCGCAAAGAGGTGGGACTGAAAGAAAGACGCAAAAAATGAGGTCAGGTGACAACGCAAAAACTTCCGGCAAGGACAGCATTTTGCAAGGTGAGATCATCCATTCACTAGCTGACGCGCTAGAGGACGACGATGTTCGTGAGATACTAAAACATCGTAGTGCGCTTGACAGAAATAAAGCGGTCCTCGGCCCAATCGGGGTAAGTAAGCCGGCGCGCGATCAGGCCGGTGCGCGACAACCGTATGTTCGTGAGGGACTCTTTCGATCGTCCGCACCGGCTCGCCGCGGCGCGACAGCAGCCTTCCGACAGTCAAAACCGTAACACAAAGAGGCCGGTGAATATTGCTCAGCGGTCGTGCCGCGGCAATCTACTATTTAAGCGTCGCAATATATGCCGCAATATCTGAGGCTTCATCTCGACTTAGTTGCATATCCGGCATTTTCGGATGTGGATCTAGCAAGAAAAACGCGAGCTTCGCAGCATCGAAATTGGGTTTCTTTGCAATAGTTGCAAAAGGCGGCGCGTCAGTCGTTGCCTGCTTTTGATCAAATCCGACAAGATGGCAGCTGACGCACCAGCGGTTAACTAGCGCCCGGCCATGAGAGGCGTCGCGCGTCGGACCATGATCTGGAATAGCGAGGCATGCGGTTGCCAGGAGTGAACTGACTAAAGTGCAGTAACCGATCCAGAGCAATTGTCGCGGCATCCACTTTCCCTCTTTATCTACCAACCAAACGACACTATAGGCTCACTTCAGTGCAAAGCGACCGCGCCTCGTTTGCGGTTACTGATCGATCTTCTGTCTGGCGAGCCGCTGCAACCCGAGGAAGGCGGGGTCAGGGTGCATGATCACCCAGCACGGGATGGCGGCGACGTAGGACTGGAAACGCCCCTTCGCTTCGAACCGCGCGCGGAATTGCGAGCGCGCCAGATACTCGCTGAGTCGCGGGACAATACCGCCGCCAATATATATGCCGTTACGCGCATCGAATGTCAGCGCGGCATTTCCGGCGACGGTGCCCAGCATGGCGCAGAACATGTCGAGCGCCTCCCGGCTGGTCGGACAACTCCCGCGAAGCGCCGCGTCGGTGATCTCGCTTGGTTTGCGTGGCGGCGCGGACAGGTGGTCGATGGCGGCGAGCGACTGGTAAAGATTGACCAGCCCCGGACCGGACAACGCACGCTCCACGGAGACGTGGCCGAAGCGATCGCGCAAGTGCGCGATCACCGCATCCTCCCGCGCATTGGCGCCGGGAAGCGTGGCATGGCCAGCCTCCGTGATAACGACAAACGAGTCATGAGGACGCGGCACCAGACAGGCGAGCCCGAGACCGGTTCCGGGCCCCAACACCACCGCAGGTGCCGCCGCCGTCCGCTCGCCGCCTCCGACCGCAAACAGGTCATGCGGCTCGAGATGAGGCAGCGACCAGGCGACCGCCTTGAAGTCGTTGACGACGCGCACATTTTGCAAATTGAACGTCTGTCCCAGTCGGCCGCCATCGATAATCCAACCGCTGTTGGTCAGTATGCTGCGATTCGCCTTGATGGGCCCGGCGACGGCGAACACCGCACTGGAGATCGGCGGCTCGTTCCGATGACGATCAAGGAACGCGGCCAGCGCTCGATCGAAGTCCGGATAATCGGCGACCGCCGATCTCTCGATCGGTCCTATGCGCCCATCCGCGACGAGCGCAAACCGGGCATTGGTTCCGCCGATGTCTCCCAGCAATACGCAGCTTGCGGGACTAGCCATGAATTCCTCGATATGCGCGGCAATACCTTATGACCTCGCGGGGACATGTACGACACCAGCGCAATCTCGCAGGGATGGTCAGGTGCGCGTTCGATGCAGCCATGCTTCGCGTTCAAGTTCCGCAAGCCGTCCACGGTCTATTTCCTCCTGCTTTGCCCATGCCTTGGTCTTGTGGATGCTTCTGACCAGCGCGCGCATCAGGTTCTCGCGGCTGATGATGCCGACAATGCGGCTTTCGCGCGTGACCGGCAAGCGCTTGATGCGATGCGTCTCCATCATCCGGACCGCTTCGTCGATAGGAGCGTTGTCGTCCACGGTCACGGGATTGGGGGTCATAACCTCGGCCACCTTGCGCTTGCACCGCAGCTCTGTGGGCTCCGAAATCACCGGGCGAGCCGCGATCACCTCGAACCAGCGGGGCCGGCGGTCGTCCGCCCGGGGACCTATCGGGCGAAGAAAGTCGCGCTCGGTGACGATCCCGATCAACCGCTCGTTCGCGTCGACGACCGGCAGCCCGCTGACGTGATGGCGCAACATCAGTTCGCCCGCCTCGAGGATCGTCTCGTTCGGTCCAACCGAAACGACGTGACGGGTCATGACGTCACGCGCCTTCATGGCCGCCTCCTCATATCATCAAGCCGATCCCGAACCGAAACGCTACAGTAATTTTCCAAACAATATTGCCGTTGATTGTTGACGGAGATCAAGATTGGGCCGGAATCCGCCAAATATGGTTTTTGCTGAATGTGCGCTTTTCTCTGGAGGAGCTGGCTATTCCCATCGTGCGTGCCAACCGGGCGACGCCAATGAACGGGTTGTCGACAAGTAGCGTTGCGCCGGGATGGAGGAACGTTTTCGCGCGATTTTGGCGTTCCGCATCACGGTTCTGGACCGGCCGCTCGGCGGTCGAAGCGTGGAGTCTGACCGCGTTTCTCATGATCGTCGTTCTCCTGCAACTGCTCGTGCAGTACCTGTTGAACCTATGGAACAGGCACTTTTTCGACTCCTTGCAGACACGCGACGTCGCCGCGCTGTGGATGCAGGTAGAGCTGCTGGTTCCCTTGGCGGCGGGAAGCGTTTTGATCGCCGTGACATCGGTGTGGGCGCGCATGACCACGCAACGCAAGTGGCGCGAATTCCTGCTGCGTCATGTGGCCGATTACTGGCTTTCTCAGGAACGGTTCCGCAGGCTCGACTATACAGCGGCCGGAGTGGAGAATCCGGAATACCGAATCTCGGAAAACGTTCGCATCGCGACGGATTCGCCTATAGATCTGATCATGGCGCTTCTCTCGTCGGTTCTGACGGCGGCCGTCTTCCTGAGCATCCTGTGGGATGTCGGAGGAACCCTGAATTTCGAGGCGTTCGGCGGGGTCTGGAGCATTCCGGGATACCTCGTTATCGGCGTCATCGTCTATTCAATGGTCTTTTCCGGACTGATGATGCTGGTCGGGCGAAACCTCAGCCCGGTGATCGAACGCCAGCTTCAGGCCGAAGCCGAACTTCGAGCGGCCGCCGACGCCTTGCGCCAGGAGAACGGCGACGAAGCACAACAATCCGACGCCGAGAAACGGGGGACGTTCTGGAAGGCGACGCACGTCGTTTTGCAGCGCTGGCGCAATCTCCTATGGGAGCTGATGCGGACCACGCTGGTTTCGCAAGGCAATTTTTTGTTGGCTCCTATCGTGGCGTGGCTGCTCTGTGCGCCGAAATTCGTAGCCGGGACGATGTCGCTCGGTGAGTTGACTCAAGCCGCCGCCGCCTTCGTCACCGTCCAAAGCGCTTTCAACTGGCTGGTGGACAACTATTCCCGGCTCGCCGATTGGCAGGCGTCGGTGCATCGGGTCGCCACATTCTTGCTGGCGCTCGACGCCCTTGGCGATCCGGAATCGTTATCGGAGCAGGTCGAGGCCGCCCGATCCTGATCGCGCCAGCGGGATGACGCGACTTGCCTCCGTTGCCGCCTTGATGAGGTCGGCATACCAGAAGTACGAAGCCTTCGGCGTGCGTTTCTGGGTTGGATAATCGACGTGAACCAGCCCGAAGCGCACCGCGTAACCCGATGCCCATTCAAAATTGTCGAGCAGCGACCAGACAAAATAGCCGCGGACGTCGACGCCCTCGGCGATCGCCCGGCGAACTGCTTCGATGTACGCGCTGAGAAACTCAATCCGCTGAGTATCGGTAATCTTGCCTATGGCATCCGGCGTATCGTAAGAGCCGAGACCGTTCTCCGTAACATAGATCGGCAGCCTGTATCGATTGTGGACTTGATGCAGGGTCTCGCGCAACGCTTCGGGTGCGGTGGGCCAATCGATCGGGGTCCGCGAAATGTCGGAAGGTCCCGCTCCGAGCGTCACGCCAAGTGGCGAATTCGGATTGGCAGTTGCGTAGATCGGTGAATAATGATTGAGGCCGAACCAGTCGAGCGGGCGGCAAATGCGCGCAAGGTCGCCGGCTTGAACATAAGGCTCCATCACCTCGACGAGCCTTGAGGGATAGTGGCCGAGGCACTGCGGATCGGGAAATGCGGCATTCCAATAGGCGCCCAGCAGATCGGCCGCGTCCGTATCCGCCGGTGTTGCGGGCAGACACGGCTGCACGTTGTGTATGGCCCCGATCGAGGCTTGCGGCACGAGCACACGCAGCGCATCGACCGCCGCGCCGTGAGCGAGGTTCACATTGTGGATCGCGCGTCTCAGCGTGCTCACGTCGGCGGCGTCCGGAGCCGCCCCGCCCAAGGCATATCCAAACAGGGTGAAGATGGAGGGCTCGTTGATGGTCGCAAACCGCTTCACGCGGTCGCCGTATCGACGCCCGACCAGAGTCGCGTAATCGGCGAACCATCCCGCTGAGTCGCGCACGGCCCATCCGCCGAGATCGTCGAGCGCCTGCGGCAAATCGAAATGGTAGAGGCATAGCCACGGCTCGATGCCGGCCTCAAGGAGCGCATCGACAAGCCGGTCATAGAAGGCAAGCCCTGCCTCGTTGGCGGCTCCCCGCCCCTGCGGCAGCACACGAGACCATGCCACCGAGAAGCGATAGGCCCGCACTCCGAGCCCACGCATGAGGGCGATGTCCTCGGGATAGCGGTGGTAATGATCGCAGGCGACGTCGCCGGTGTCATGATTGGCCACCCGGCCACTTGCGCCGTATGTGTCCCACACGCTCGGCCCGCGGCCGTCCTCGCGTGTCGCCCCCTCGATCTGAAAAGCCGACATGGAGACTCCCCAGACGAATGTCGGCGGCCAAGTCCATTTCGCATCGTCTGGTGGGTTCATGGGAAGCGCTCCTGTCTCGCAATTGGTTCAAACAACACCAGCGCGGGAAGAGTGAGCTTGACCGGGATCAAGGCGCCCGGTTCGTCACCGGCCAGAATTGTCGCCGCGATCCATTCACGTCACGGTATGGCGATGGTACGGTCAAGATGGGGCGGCATCCCGCGCGGCAATGCGCCGGCAGGCAAGTTCTTTCGCACGGAGACTATATCCGGCGTCTGGTGGCTGATCGATCCCGACGGTGGCCGCTTCCTGTCCAAGGGCGTCAACACGGTCCGTTACGATCAGGATGCCGTCCAGAATAGCGATCGTATCCCTTACGCCGAAGCCTGCCGGCGAAAGTACGGCAGCGAGGACGCCTGGCGCGCCGCGGCGGCTGCGCGCCTGCTGTCGTGGGGCTTCAATACGCTGGGGTCGTGGTCCGACATGCGTGTCGCCAACGCCGGGCCGTCGCCGCTGGCCGCGACGCCGACGCTCCACCTCGGCTCCGCATTCGCCTCCCGCAGCAGCAACGCGGCGCCGCAAGCGTTTCCCGACGTATTCGATCCGGCGTTCGAGCGGCACGTGGCGCAGCGCGCACACGATCTCTGCGCGCCGTGGTGCGAGGACCAGCATATCATCGGCTGGTTCTCGGACAACGAACTGCGCTGGGGACCGGATTGGCGTGGTGATGATGCGTTGCTGACGCTGTTTCTCAATTTGCCTCCGCAGAGTCCCGGCCGACGGGCCTCTCTGGAACTGCTCAGGGAGCGCTACGGATCATTCGCAGATTTCAATACGGTCTGGCGCTCAAGCCTCGGCGGATGGGACGAGCTTGCCGCCAGTCCTCACATCGCACCACCCTGTCCGCAACAACCGACCTGCAAGCGAGACGCCACAACGGATGCGCAGATTAGCTCATCTGATCCGGAACATGCCGCTTTCCTGGCGGATTGCGATCTCTTTGCGGGCAGGATCGCGCACCGCTACTTCTCAACGGTAAGCGCCGCCGTGCGCAAGGCCGACCCCAACCACCTGTTCCTCGGCTGCCGCTTCGCCTACGCCCCGTCATCATCGGTGATCGACGCGGCCAAGCCGCATCTGGATATCCTGTCGTTCAACAATTACGACCCCGACGTCGCAGCCGTCATCGACAGCTACGCGGCGACCGGCAAGCCGTGCATGGTGACTGAATTCTCGTTCCGCGGCGACGATTCGGGGCTTCCCAACACCATTGGTGCCGGGCTTCGGGTGCCCCGGCAAACCGACCGCGCCCGGTGTTTCCGCAGCTTCGTCGAGAGCGGCCTGAGCCATCCGAACCTCGTCGGCTATCACTGGTTCGAACATGCCGATCAGCCCGCGGAGGGCCGGTTCGACGGGGAGAATTCCAACTACGGAACCGTGACCATCGAGGACGTTGCTTATGAGGAACTGACGCGGACCATGGCCGACGTGAATGCCCGGGCCGAAACGATTCATGCCGGCGCGGCCGCGCCTGGATGGGCGGCGAAATGATCGGGCGCTGCAAGATCGTCTTTATCGGCGCCGGCAGCATGTCGTTCGGACTTGGCATGCTGCGCGATCTGTTTTCGACCCGCGAATTGGCGGGAAGTACGCTGACCCTGGTGGACCACGACGCGCAGAGCCTCGCCCGCATGACCGAACTCGCGCATGTTCTGAATGCGGCGTCGGGCTCAAGGTTCACGATCGAACACACGATCGAACGGCGACCGGCTCTCGACGGCGCCGGATTCGTGATCAATGCGACCGTCATTGACCGGCTGCGGCTGTGGAAGCTCGATTTCGAAATTCCCCGCAAGTACGGCATCCGCCATACGCTCGGCGAGAATGGCGGGCCCGGCGGCCTGTTCTTCACGCTCCGCACCTTGCCGCTTGTCTTCGATATCGTGCGGGACATGGAGGAGCGCTGTCCGCAGGCGTTGTTCATCAACTTCTCCAACCCGGAAAATTGTATCGTCCTGGCGTTGGGCCGCCATAGCCGGATACGGACGATCGGCCTGTGCCATGGGCTGTTCATGTCGCGTGACGACGTGGCGCGGATTCTTGACATGCCGGCGGCGGAGGTCGCGGTGTGGGGCGCGGGGCTCAATCATTTCCAGTGGCTTCTTCACATCCGCCGGCGCCATACCGGCGAGGACCTCTATCCCCGCCTTCGGGAGCGTGAACTGCACCATGATCCTTCGTTCGCCCCGCTGACGCGCCGCCTTTTCCACGCCTTCGGACTGTGGCCCACATGCAGCGACGAACACCTCGGGGAGCTTCTGGCATACGGATGGGAGGCGGGAGAAAAGGGCTACGACTTCGCCCGTGACGAGGCGGACCGCGAAAAGCTCCGGTCAACCATAGATGCCGTGCTGTCCGGCGGAGACGTGCCGGCCGAATGGCGCACGGCCTCCGGCGAGCGCGGCGCCGCGGTGATTGCCGGGGCGATGCACGACGGGGGCCGCCTGATCGAATCCGGCATCGTGTACAATCAGGGCGCCATTCCGAACCTGCCGGATGACGCGGCCGTCGAGGTCCCGGTGATGGTCGATCCTGCCGGGGTGCATCCGATATCGCTGGGTCCGCTGCCTGACGCCATCGCCAAGCTGCTCCTGACACAGGTGAGCGTCCAGCAACTCGCCGTAGAGGCGGCTGTGCGGGCCTCCAAGGAAATCGCGTTACAGGCGCTGCTGATCGATCCCGTCGTCAACTCCGCGACCGCGGCGTCAAGCCTGCTGGAGGAACTCTGGGAGGCCAATCGGCGATACATCCGGCCGTGCATCTGATCGGCCGTCTGCCGGCAATGATAAGACCGACAGGAAGTCATGCCCTTGCGCGTGCTGAGGGGCGTGATCCCGCCTCGATCAAATCGGCCGTGCAGGCTTTGGTTTTGGATTCGGCTTCGGCGACCCGGCGCTTGACCGCGAGGAAGCTGTCCGGGGTGATCGAGATGGAATCGATGCCGCATTCCACCAGGAAGGCAGCGAACTCCGGGTGATCGCTCGGCGCCTGGCCGCACAGCCCGATCTTGGCGCCGGCGGCCCGCGCCTTGCGGATGACGCTCTCGATCATCCACCTGACCGCCTCGTCCTGCTCGTCGAACAATTCGGCAAGTTCGGCGGAATCGCGGTCCACACCGAGGGTGAGCTGCGTCAGGTCGTTGCTGCCAATGGAGAAGCCGTCGAACCGCTCGGCGAACGCCTTCGCCAGGATGACGTTCGACGGTATCTCGCACATGACATAGACTTCGAGGCCGTTCTCGCCGCGCCGCAATCCGTTCTCCGCCATCACCGCGAGCACGCGGTCGGCCTCCGTGATCGAGCGGCAGAACGGGATCATGACCACGGCATTGGTGAAGCCCATCTCCTCGCGAAGACGATGGATCGCGCGGCACTCCAGCGCAAACCCGTCGCGATAGGCGGGCGAGTAGTAGCGCGATGCGCCGCGAAATCCGATCATCGGGTTTTCTTCGGTCGGCTCAAAGGCCGCGCCGCCGATCAGATTGGCATATTCGTTGGTTTTGAAATCGCTCATGCGCACGATCGCCGGTTTGGGATACTGCGCCGCCGCAATGCGGGCGAGACCGCGCGCCAGCCGATCGACGAAGTAGTCGGTCCGGTCGTCATAGCTGCGGGTGAGTTCCAGGATCCGGTCTCGTTCCCTGGCATCGCGCACGCGGTCGAAATGCGCCAGCGCCATCGGATGCACCTTGATCAGGTTGCCGATGACGAACTCCATGCGCACAAGGCCGATGCCGTCGGCCGGCAGCCGCCACCAGCGGAACGCCGCGGCGGGGTTGGCGAGGTTGAGCATGATCCGGGTGCGGGTCTGCGGCACATCGTCGAGGCTGAGATCGATCACCTCGAACGCGGCGGCACCTTCATAGATGAAGCCCTGATCGCCCTCGGCGCATGACACGGTAACCTCCTGCTCGTCATGCAGGACATGCGTCGCGTCGCCGGCGCCGATCACCGCCGGCAGGCCAAGCTCGCGGCTGACGATCGCCGCGTGCGAGGTGCGGCCGCCGCGATCGGTGACGATCGCCGCAGCGCGCTTCATCACCGGCACCCAGTCGGGATCGGTGTTCTGCGTCACCAGGATCGCACCGTCCACGAACCGATCGATGTCGCGGGCGCTCTCGATCAGACACACGCGCCCGCTCACCACCGCCTGGCCGATGCTCAGTCCCGTGGCCAGGCGACGGCCCTTCGACTTGATCTTGTAGGATCTGATCGCGCCGGCCTCGCGGCGCGACTGGACCGTCTCCGGACGGGCCTGCACCACGTAGAGCTTGCCGCTTTCGCCGTCCTTCGCCCATTCGATATCCATCGGGCAACCGTAATGGTCCTCAATGGCGCAAGCCCAGCGGCCGAGCGCAAGGATGTCCGCGTCGGCCAGCACGAAGGCGGCGCGTTCGGCCCGCGAGGTCGGCACGTTGCGGGTCGCCCGCTCGCCGGCGCTCGTATAGATCATCTTTTGCGCCTTGCCGCCGAGCCGCTTCTCGATGATCGGCACGAGTTCGGGGTTCGCCAGCAGCGGCTTGAACACCTGATACTCGTCGGGATCGACGGCGCCCTGCACGACGTTCTCGCCGAGCCCCCACGCCGCGTCGATGACCACCACCTTGTCAAAACCTGTCTCGGTGTCGATGGTGAACATGACACCGGCACCGCCAAGATCGGAGCGCACCATCAACTGCACTCCGACCGAGAGTGCGACCTTCATGTGGTCGAAACCTTTCGCCTGCCGGTAGCTGATGGCCCGATCGGTGAACAGCGACGCGAAGCAGCGCCGGCAGGCGGTGAGCAACGCCGCCTCGCCGCGAATGTTGAGGAAGGTCTCCTGCTGGCCGGCAAAGCTCGCATCGGGCAGGTCCTCGGCAGTGGCGCTCGATCGCACCGCGACGTCCACGTCCGCCCGGCCCGCGCGGCCGCACAATTCGGCATAGGCGCTCTTAATCGCGGTCTCGATGTCGGCGGGAAACTCTCCTTGCAAAAAGACGCGGCGAATGGCCTCGCCGGTCTCGGACAGTGATGCCTTGCCGGATTCGAACTTCCGTAGCGCCGAGGTCATGTCGCCGGCCAGCCGGTTCATCTCCACGAACTGCCAATAGGCATGAGACGTAGTGGCGAATCCTGGGGGAACCCTGACGCCGCGCGCGCCGAGATGGTGTACCATCTCACCGAGCGAAGCATTCTTTCCGCCCACCAGCGCGACATTTCCGCGTTCGAGTTCCTCGAACCAGATAACTTTCGGTTGGTTTGGCATGGCAGGGTCCTCGAATCCGCTCGTCGGTACCGGCGTCTCGGGCGCGCCGGCCGGCGCTCAACGACGCGAATAATGAACCGCGAGGCGCGAGCCTTGTCTTGAGACAGATCAACGGCGACCGCTTCCTGCAAGCTTCGACGACGGCAATTTTGGTTGAGGTCGATGCGCACGCACTGATTTGGCCCAAGACGTGCTACCGACATTGGATATTCAGGGTTTCGAACTGGGCGACAGGTCCGACTTGATGGATATCAATGACGGTGACGGTACCTCACGTAAACGGATAGATCATGAGGGAATTTTCAGTCTTCGGTAAGAAATTAAGTTATCGCAGTCGCGCTTACCATAATCGCGGCCGGCGCTGGAGCCGCCTACTATCTGTTTGGCCGCACTGGCGTTGAACTCCCAGTTGGCATCGCTTTCGGCAACGGTCGGGTTGAAGCCATACAGGTGGATATCTCTACGAAGATTCCCGGCCGCGTTTCGGAAATCCTCGCCAGGGAAGGAGATCTGGTTCAACCGGGGCAGATCGTCGCCCGGATGGATGCTTCGCAACTGCAGGCGCAGCTTCTGCGTGCAGAAGCCGATGTAGCCAATGCCCAGAGCCAGGTTGCTGCGGAAGAAGCTGCTATTGCACAAGCGAAGGCGCAACTCACTCTGGCGGAGGAGCAAGTCCGCCGATCCGCCACGCTGCTCCGAAAAAATGCAGTCAGTCAGGAGCTTCACGACACGCGGGTCAGCCAGCGCGACGTCGCCGTGGCTGTGCTCAAAGCGGCGGAAGCGACCCTCGTATCGCGGCAGCGTGCCGTTGACGCCGCCCAAGCGGGCGTTCAGGATATTCAGACCCAGATCGACGATTGTGTTCTCAAGGCTCCCACCTTCGGACGCGTACTTTTCCGCCTTGCCGAACCGGGCGAAGTGCTCAGTGCTGGCGGAAAGGTCCTTACGCTCGTCAACCTCGCGGACGTTTATCTGGAAATCTTTCTGCCGTCCGGTCAGGCGCATCGCCTCAGCATTGGCAGTAAGGCGAGGATCAAGCTCGACATTCTCGACTTTGCCCTGCCCGGCACAGTGACCTTCGTTTCCCCCGAGTCGCAGTTCACGCCCAAGCAGGTCGAGACGTCCAGCGAACGCGAAAAGCTGATGTTTCGCGTCAAGATCGCCGTACCGGCCGAGCTCGTGCGCAACCACATTGAGCAGGTCAAAACCGGCGTGCGCGGAGTAGGCTATGTTCGTCTTGACGGCGAGCCAATGCCGGAGTGGCCTGCTTTCCTGAATAAGTTGCCGCCGGACGTTGCAGCGCTTCCCAGCAAGAAGCCTTAAGCTCATGATTGACCTGGCGCCACCGGTTGCGCGTGCCGTTGGTATCACGCACCTCTACAAAAAGGTGCGCGCGCTTGATGATGTCACCATTGACATTCCATCCGGGCGAATGGTCGGCCTGCTTGGCCCCGATGGGGTGGGAAAATCGACACTTCTCGGCCTGCTCGCGGGTACGCGAAAGCTCCAACACGGCAGGTTGCATGTCCTAGGTGGCGACATCGCCTCCGCCGATTACCGCAGGATAGTTGGACCGCGTATCGCATTCATGCCGCAAGGTCTGGGCAAGAACCTCTATCAGGAACTCAGCATCGCGGAGAATTTGGACTTCTTTGGTCGACTTTTCGAACAGCCGCGCCGGGAGCGGCAAGTTCGTATTGAGCGACTGACAAGAGCGACCGGGCTGTATACGTTTCTTGACCGCCCCGTGGGCAAACTATCGGGCGGAATGAAGCAGAAGCTCGGTTTGTGCTGCGCGTTGATTCACGAACCCGACTTTCTGATCCTTGATGAACCGACGACGGGCATTGATCCCCTGTCACGCCGTCAGTTCTGGGAACTGATCGAGACCATTCGAGCCGAGCGCCGTGGCATGAGCGTCATCGTGTCGACGGCCTATATGGAAGAGGCAGAGCAATTCGAATGGCTCATTGCGATGACGGCCGGGCAAGTGCTGGCTACCGGTTCGCCGGATGAATTGAAGCGCCAGACGGACACCGACGATATCGAGGCGGCGTTTGTGCGGCTGCTCCCCGGCGAGAAGCATCGCAGCAAAGGCCAATTCATTATTCCGCCGCTGAGACAACCGAAAGGTCATCCGGCCATTGTTGCCAAAGGCCTGACAAAGCGGTTCGGCGACTTCACGGCCGTAGACCATGTGAGTTTCGATATCGAAGAAGGAGAGATCTTCGGGTTTCTTGGCTCCAACGGCTCCGGCAAGACCACGACCATGAAGATGTTGACCGGATTGCTGCCAGCCACCGAAGGCGACGCCTTCCTGTTCGGCAAGCCTGTCGACACGACGGATCAGGAAACGCGCAAGCGCGTCGGGTTTATGTCGCAATCATTCTCACTCTATAGCGAACTGACCGTTGCCCAGAATCTGACGCTCCACGCACGACTGTTTCACCTTCCCCGGGAGAGGATCAGCCAGCGGGTCGACGTTCTCATCGACCGCTTTAGCTTGCGTGAACATTCTGATGCCCTGGCGTCTTCCTTGCCCTTGGGAATGCGTCAGCGCCTGTCGCTTGCCGTCGCCATCGTGCATGAGCCCGAGATGTTGATCCTTGATGAGCCAACATCCGGCGTTGACCCCATCGCACGTGACGAATTCTGGGAGCTGCTGATCGAACTGTCGCGCAAGGATGGGGTCACGGTCTTTATATCCTCGCACTTCATGAACGAAGCCATGCGGTGCGATCGTATTTCTCTCATGCATGCCGGTAAGGTACTGGTCAATGACAAACCACGACAGATCATTGCATCGAAGAACGCTCAAACGCTGGATGAGGCCTTTGTCGCCTATATCGAGGATGCGATGGGCGCGCCTGCGCTCCTGGCCTCAAGTGCCTCGCTCGCGACGAATACCAATCCCGCAGCTATCGGCGACAACCGAGCCGCGATAGAAACGCCAACTGGCTTCAGCCCGGCGCGCATGTTCGCCTACAGCTATCGCGAGATCATGGAGGTGATACGCGATCCGGTACGCCTAGCCTTTGCTTTTCTCGGCAGCGTCGTACTGATCATTATTATGGCCTACGGAATCACGCAAGACGTCGAGAACCTGACATATGCCGCCTTCGATCTGGACCAGACGCCGCAAAGCCGCGCATACCTGAGCAATTTTTCTGGCTCACGCTATTTTATCGAACGCCCCGAGATCCGTACCGTAGACGAACTCGAAACACGTCTTAAATCGAACGACATCACCCTGGCCATCGAGATTCCGGTTGGGTTCGGACGTGATCTCAAGAGGTCCGGAACGCCGCAGGTGTCCACCTGGATCGATGGTGCGAATACCACGAGGGCAAGCACGATCGAAGGCTACGTTGCTGGCGCGCATGCGCAATTCCTGACATCGCTGGCGCAGGAGCGCGGCGTCAGCGCAAGCTCCGCCGCTTCAGGCGAAATTGAACCGCGCTACCGGTACAATCCGGCGTTTGAGAGCATCTACACGATGGGGCCGTCGATACCGGCTTTGTTGCTGCTCCTCTTTCCGGCGATTCTCGCCGCAGTCAGCGTTGCGCGCGAAAAAGAAATAGGCACGATCACGAATTTCTATGTTACGCCGACGAGCCGACTCGAGTTTTTGGTCGGCAAACAACTTCCCTATGTCCTCAAAAGGACCGTCACCGCGTCGAAATCAAACGTCAGGTCGTGTAGAAACTCCTCTCCGGCGAAACGCTTCATGCCTGGCAAAGCGCCACGATGTGCCACTCAACAATATCGGCATCTGGGTTCAATATTGGCGCATTCATCGCTGCCATCGGGCTTCTCAAATACGGGATGCCATAAGAATTACGAAGTGAGAATTCGCGCTTGTCCGTGACCGGCGGAACGATGACCGCCGACCAACCCGTTCCACGGCGGGCCGCCGTCCACTCTCCATAGGTACACAACGGCGGGCCCGTGGCTGCTGCTAGTGGGGTGGGCGCCGGAACCCGTTCCCGTCCAAGCATTATCAACCTAGACGGGTACCAGCATCTTCGTCCAGGTCTGGTAGTGGAAGTCGACCCGCCGGTGCCCCACATCGCCGGCGGGTTTTTGCATTTATGCGCGTTCGCAATCGAACTCGTGAGATAAGCACGAACTGGTCGATGGCTTCGCGTGCGTGCGGCTCCGGACTCGCCAGCAAAATCTTCATATCGTCGCTGATTCCGGAGACACCCAAAAGGCCCGACGACCGGTAGAGAAGCTCGCTGACCGCGGGAGCGGTCATGCCTTTCTCCTGCAGAAGATAAAGCACGACACCGGGATCGAGCGCGCCGCAACGTCGGCTCATCATCAGGCCGTCGAGGGCGGTGAATCCCATTGTCGTTGCAACACTCTTTCCGTCCTTCATAGCGCACAGGCTGGCGCCGGCTCCGAGGTGCGCGACAACCACACGTCCGCGTGCGACGGCCGGGCCGGCAACGGCCGGCAGAATGTTTGAAATATATTCGTAAGACAGGCCATGGAAACCGTAGCGCAGAATACCCTCTTCCGTCAGCCGCCTTGGCAGGGCGAATTGCTTCGCAACTGCCGGTCGCGTTTCGTGAAACGCCGTATCGAAGCAACCAATTTGCATCAAGTCAGGATGGAGTTTCGAAAGAGCCGCGATGACTTCAAGATGATGCGGCTGGCGCAGCGGCGCGAGCGGAACCAGGCGCTCCAATTCGGCAATGACCTCGGCATCCAACTCAACCGGCCTGGAATAACGCGTGCCGCCATGAACGATCCGGTGGCCCGCGGCTATGAGAGGGTAGCCGGGAAACTGCCTGGCGAGCCAGCCCAGCAGCCATGAGAGTGCCTGCTCATGAACGGGATCGCCGCTTAACTGCTCCTTGAGGAGTACATGCCCGGCGGCGTCCTTTGCCGCGGCATGGAGCTGATTTCCAATTCCCTCGCACGCGCCTTCACAGATAACGTCGCCGGATTCGGGTCGGCGCGAGGCGGAGAACAGGGAAAACTTGATGCTGGATGAGCCAGCATTGAGCACTAGAATGCCTGCCATCACACAAACTCGCGAACGATAACGGCGCCATAGAACGCGACGGCGCATTGTCGGCGCGTCTGGAGAAAAAAGCGCGGAGCCAGATGCGCGATCCCGGATTCTTAGCAGCGCTAATGGGACATCAGGCAGCAGATCGGACTCGTCGTGAGCAGATCGCGGGTCATCCCGCCGAACATCCATTCGTTGAGCCGGCTATGGCCGTAAGCACCGGTGACCAGAAGATCGACGTCTTCATTATCTGCCCACCCGATGATCTGATCCGCACGAGAGCCGCGAGCCTGCATTTCGACCTGGCGCTCCGCCTTTATCCTGTGCTGCGCGAGGTAGCGAATGACGTCGTCAACATGGCGGCGCGCTGTTTCCATCTGCTCCTTCTCGCATATTTCCAGGACGGTTACGCGCTTGGCCTCGTGAAGGAACGGTAACGCATCCTGAACCGCCCGCCGCGCCTCCCGCGTATCTTTCCATCCGATCATGACGTGATCGGCGGCAAGGGATTTCACCGCCGCAGGCACCACCAGGAAGGGACGACCGGCTCCAAGAATTGCGGCTCCGACGTCGACGCTTCGATACATATCGCCAGCGGATCTGCCACTTTCGATCACGATCAAATCGGCACAGCGCGCCTCACTGATTAGCGCCTGGGTGGGGAGTTCGATGACTGATCGCCATTCGAACCGGCGGCCACTTCCGGCGGCGGCTTGAACCTTGTGTCCAGCCTCCGCAAGGCTGGCCTTCAGTTTTGCAATATCGAATTCGGTCGCGTTATCGACGATGACCACCCCCTCGGCGACAAAAGGCGGAACGATCGCAACAGCCGACAACCCGAGCAGATTGGCTGCGAATTTGTCCGCCACACCTGCTGCGACACCAACGAACTGCTTCGAGACGTGGTCGATGTTGACCCAGACCAATAGCGTTGCATAGGACATAACAGCCTCGACTTCGACGGCCGCCTATCCCGACTCCGGCGGCTTGATCCAGATCAACCCCCTGCGACATGGTTCTCGCGGCCTTGATCAGGCTGATGCATCACTCATGAGATGCTTCGCGATGTCCCCGACCGGATGATTGGTCAGATCCTTGTTTATCTCGGCGACAATGCAGGTCTTCACCTCGGGGTGGAATGCGTTTCGCAAGTCGGCCAACGTTCTTGGCGGCGCAACGACGACGAGAGCCTTCGCCTTGCTCGTTCGGACCATCCGCTCCATGGCTGCGGCGACCGTCTGCGCGAACTGTCGCTCCTGTATATCATGCCAGTCAGTCTGCTCGACAGCGCTTTTGCGACCGGGCTGCGACGATTCGATGACCCGCCCCGGCCGATCTCTCCCCTGCTCGTGAGTCATCGGATTGATGTCTTCAAAGACTTTCTCTGTCTTCAAATGGGGGGATAAAACGTCGCCGTCGTTTCGCAGAAACAGAGCCTTTCGGCCATCGCCGACAAATACCAGCGCATTGCGGGGAATCCTGAACATGTCCACCTGCTCCTCGGATAATTGCGTTCTCTCCAATATGTCGGGAGCCGACTCGGGTTTCACAAGCCGAACGGATATGTATCCGGAAGGCCCTTGATCATCGCCGTCTCCAGCGGAGCCACCGCGCGCGTATGATCGAACCAGATATATTCATCGAACTGCTGCGGCAGACTGGCGCGGAAGTAATGACTCGCGCGCTCCGTTTCCGGCCGGTAGATGACGCCGATCGCCCGTTCGAGACGCTCCTTGCCAAGACCGGATGACCCGCACAGGTCTTCGCGGCCGCGCAGACCAAGCAGGAAGCGCGCCAAGCCCGTCGCGTGACACAACCGCTCGTAACTTTTTGGAAGCGCCGGCCGCACGGTCTTGATCTCCATCGGCCCGTCCCATTCCGATGCCGCGGCAACCGTTCCGCTCTGGGTGCCGAATCCGATCAGATAAGCCTGCGCGGCAAATTCCTGCCGGCAGAGCTGACCTAGATTGTGCTCACCCCGCGCCGCCATTTCGGTCGCCTCGGCGTTGCCGACGTGGGAGTTATGGGCCCATACGATCGCCTTGCTGTCCGGACCGTGAAACGCGAGCAGATTCTTCAACGTCGCGAACATATGGCTGTCGCGCAGATTCCATGATGCCCGCGAACCGTAATACATGATGCGATAATAGCGCTCGGCATTGGCGACGAGGCGCGCATTCTGTTCGGCATCGAGAAACCGTTCGCCATCATGCTCGGCATAAGCCTGACGTTTCGCCAGAAGGTCGGTCAGCGCACGCACCACATGCTGTTCGCACGCCGGATAGGACCCGGTCAGCGCCGCATGGCCGTAGGTTGCCGGATCGCGCTGCCATGGCGTCAGGCAACCGTAGCGTTCGCGAGCGACCCGCGCGGAATCCGGATCAACCTCATCGAGATAGTTCAGGACCGATCGGATCGAGTCATAAAGACTGTAGAGATCGAGGCCATGAAACGCGACACGCTGGTTGCGCTCGACCGTGCCGTTATGCTTGCGTAGCCAGCTGACGAAGTCGTGAACCTCGGCGTTTCGCCACATCCACGTCGGGAACCGGGCGAACGCGGTCCACTCGGACGGCGGATATTGAAAGTGCCGCACATAGTGATCGACGCGCGCCGCATCCGGCCAATCGGCCTCGATGGCGACAAAGCGAAAGCCCTTCTTGATGATGAGATCACGCGTGATGCGCTCGCGCATCCGATAGAATTCCGAGGTGCCGTGGGTCGCCTCGCCCAAAAGGACGATGCGTGCCGAACCGATCCGGTCCATCAGCGGATTGAGGTCGGCCGTCTCGATCGATGCAAACGATTCAGCAGCATCCGCAAGATCACGAATCAGGGTCTCCTCGTCCGAACGGACCGGATGCGGTTTGCCGCGCGCTTTCCCGCCTCCTCTCGCAGTTGCCCATCCCTCTTCTCCGATCAGCGGAACGAAGCGCACGTCGGCAATGTCTTCACTCCGATACTCGTCCGTGGAAATCCGGGTGACTCGCACCAGTTCCTGACTACGGATGTCAGCGCCGATCGGGATCACCAGCCGACCACCAATTTTCAACTGCTGCTTGAGGGTTTCCGGAACCTGCGGGCCGCCAGCAGCCACGACGATCGCATCATAGGGCGCATGTTCAGGCCACCCCTTTGTGCCGTCGCCATGCAGAACATGGACATTGCCGTAACCGAGTTCGGCGAGTAAGGCGGCCGCTTTCTCCGCAAGCGGGCCGAGCCGCTCCACGGTGTAAACGTCGGCCGCGATTTCCGACAGCACTGCGGCGGCGTAACCTGAGCCGGCGCCGATTTCGAGAACCTTCTCATTGCCCTTCAGCAGCAAAGCTTCAACCATGAAGGCAACGATGTAGGGTTGGGAAATCGTTTGCTCTCCGGCAATAGGAAGCGGCGCGTCCTCGTAGGCGAACTCACGAAGCCTCTCCGGCACGAACAATTCGCGCGGCACGTTGCGCATGGCATCGAGCACCAGCTCGTCGCGCACGCCCCGCGCGGCGATATGATCCTCAACCATCTGCTTGCGAAGAGACGGGAACCCTTCGTCGGAAGGAACTTCTCTGGAAGCCGGATTTCCCATGATGCTCCCTCGTCATTCACGCCAGATGAGATAACCACGCCCGCGGAGCGGCGTTGCATCCGTCGGAAGTACAGAACGCTGCCGCGACGCAGCGGAAGCGCCGAACCGTGCCGCCTTTACCATGACCGGAACGACACCGTTCCCAGTTTGAAACCATCATGGAATTCACCCGGGCAGTTTGACCGGCATCAAAAACCAATCCGTCATCGGTCAGCATGCCATCGGAAACCGATCTGGACACATTCCGTACGTTCACGGCCTCCGAGCATCGTCAATCAACAGCCGTAGCACTTACGATCGACCCGATCCGGGAATCAAACCGGGTTGCTTTGGATCAATTCTGGCTTATCGATCATTTCTATACTTGTTGGCATCTATTGGCATTTAGCGGGAAGGAATACGCTTGCCATACGCATCGATCGACGACCTTCCTCCATCCGTTCGTGCGCATTTGCCGCCACACGCGCAAGAAATTTATCTCGCTGCCTTCAATAACGCTTGGACAGAATGAGGTGGACCCGGCTGCTGAGGCAGTTTGGCGGCTTGGCTAAGGTGGATCGGGGTTGTTTCTAGGCCGCCAACTGCTCCGTCATTTCCGCCATAGCATAGACCTCGTCGGGCGTCCTGCCGGCGAAGGTCGAGTGCGGGCGTCGCCGGTTGTAATAGTCTATCCAGGAGCCGATGCCGCAGCGGGCTTGGCTTCCCGTTTCGAATGTGCTGAGGAAGACGCACTCATATTTGAGGCTGCGCCACAGTCGTTCGATGAAGACGTTGTCCATCCAGCGGCCGCGCCCGTCCATGGAGATACGGATGCCGGCGTCCTTCAGCGTCGTCGTGAAGGCGAAGCCGGTGAACTGGCTGCCCTGATCGGTGTTGAAGATGTCGGGCCTGCCGTGCCGGGCGATCGCCTCTTCCAGAGCAGCGACACAGAAGTCGGCATCCATCGTGTTCGACAGCCGCCAGGCCAGGACCTTGCGGCTGAACCAGTCCATGATGGCCACGAGGTAAAGGAAGCCGCGCCGCATCGGGATATAGGTCACATCGGCACACCAGACCTGATCCGGCCGCTCGATCGCCAGGTACCGCAGCAGGTAGGGATAGATACGATGCTGCGGATGCGGCGCGCTGGTCTTCGGCGCCTGATAGATCGCCGACAGACCGATCTTGCGCATCATCCGACGAACCCGTTTGCGACCCACGCACCAGCCCTGACGCCGCAGATGCCGGGCCATCTGCCGGGAGCCATACCAGGGCGTCTCCATGAAGGCCTCGTCGATGACGCGCATCAGTTCGAGGTTCTCGGGCGTCTCGCCGACGGGCTGTCGGTAGAACGTCGCCCGCGAGATCGAGACCAGTTCGCATTGCCGGCGGATCGAGAGCCGGTTGTGATCGGGGTCAATCATCATTCTCCTCCGATCCAGGCTCAGCGATCGAAGACCTTGGCCAAAAAATCCCGCTCGACGACAAGCTTGGCGTGCAGCTTGGTCACCTCGGCTTCCCGGCCGACCTGCGCATCCGCAGCCTTGTCGTCAAACGCCTTGGCCAAATTCTCGATGGCCTGCCGTTTCCACTGCGTGATCTGGTTCGGGTGAAGCTGATGCTTCGTCGCCAGGTCCGAGATCGTCCGCTCGCCGCGGATCGCCTCAAGCGCAACCTTGGCCTTGAATTCGGCCGTAAACCGTCTGCGTGTCTTCATGCTGGATCGTCCTTTTCATCGGGCGATCCACCTTATGCCCCTGTCTCAGAAACCGGCACCACCTCAGACGGTCCAATTGAACCACAATTGTATTGTCTCATAGGTTAGTTGTTTGAGTTTAGAATATGGAAACAGCACCATACAATCCGACCTGTTCCGGTGACTTTGATCTACTCGACAGGTACTGGCGCGCCGCCAATTATTTGTCGGTCGGACAAATCTACCTTCTCGACAATCCTTTATTGCATGAACCTTTGCGTCCCGAACACATCAAGCCACGATTGCTGGGACACTGGGGTACGACGCCGGGCCTCAACTTCATTTACGCACATCTCAATCGGGTGATCCGCACGTTCGACCTCAATGTGATTTACATCTGCGGACCAGGCCATGGTGGGCCCGGCATGGTGGGCCCGGCATGGTGGCGAACACTTACCTCGAAGGCGCACTTATAGCGAGATCTATCCCGACATCAGTCGGGACACTGACGGTTTGCAGAAGCTGTTTCGCCAGTTTTCTTTCCCTGGCGGCATCCCAAGCCACGCCGCGCCGGAGACGCCCGGCTCGATCCACGAGGGCGGCGAACTCGGCTCTGCGCTGACGCATGCCTATGGCGCGGCATTCGACAACCCCGATCTCATCGTCGCCTGCGTGATCGGCGATGGCGAGGCCGAGATCGGGCCGCTCGCCGCGTCGTGGCATTCCAACAAGTTTCTTAACCCGATACATGATGGCGCGGTGCTGCCGATCCTGCACCTCAATGGCTACAAGATCGCGAACCCGACCGTTCTCGGCCGGATGGAGGATGAAGAAATCCGGCAGCTCTTTACAGGCTATGGCCACACGCCGCTGTTCGTGGAGGGCGACGAGCCCGCGCTGATGCATCGGCAGATGGCCGACGTGATGAAACAGGCAGTCGAGAGCATTCGTTCGATCCAGCAAGCCGCGCGCGATGGACGCAAGACGACCGATCGTCCGGCATGGCCGATGATCGTGCTCCGCAGCCCGAAGGGCTGGACCGGGCCAAAGGAAGTCGATGGTCTGAAGGTTGAAGGCTTCTGGCGGGCGCACCAGGTCCCGATCGCCAATCCGCGTGGAAATCCTGAGCATCTGAACCTGCTCGAGCAATGGATGCGCAGCTATCAGCCGGAGCTGCTGTTCGACAAGAATGGCCGCTTGCAACCGGAATTGCAGGAGCTCGCGCCGCGCGGGGACCGGCGCATGGGCGCCAATCCTCACGCCAATGGCGGATTGTTGAAACGCGAACTCCGGCTGCCGGATTTTCATGACTACGCGGTGAAGGTCCCCCATCCCGGCGGTATTGTTGCCGAAGCAACGCGGTTGATGGGACAGTTCCTTCGCGACGTCTTGCGCCTGAATGCCGAGGCGCGAAACTTCCGGATCATGGGGCCGGATGAAACCGCCTCGAACCGTCTCGACGCGGTGTTCGAGGCCACTGAGCGGGCCTGGATGGAGAGCACCGAGCCCTACGATGTTCATCTCGCTCAGGACGGTCGCGTCATGGAGGTCCTGAGCGAACACCTCTGCCAGGGCTGGCTTGAAGGATATCTACTGAGCGGACGGCACGGCTTCTTCTCATGCTATGAGGCCTTCATCCACATCGTGGATTCGATGTTCAATCAGCACGCCAAATGGCTGAAGGTTGCACGTGAGCTGCCGTGGCGTCGATCGATCGCTTCTCTGAATTATCTTCTGACGTCGCATGTCTGGCGGCAGGACCATAATGGTTTCAGTCACCAGGACCCGGGCTTTGTCGACCTCGTCGTCAACAAGAAGGCCGATATCGTGCGCGTCTATTTCCCGCCGGACGCCAATTCACTGCTCTGGATCACCGACCACTGTCTGCGCACCTACGATCGCATCAACGTGATCGTCGCCGGCAAGCAGCCCGCGCCGCAATGGCTGACCATGCAACACGCCGCCACGCATTGCGACGCCGGCATCGGAATCTGGAGATGGGCCGGCACCGAAGTCGAAGGCACCGAACCCGACGTGGTGATGGCCTGCGCAGGCGACGTGCCGACGCTGGAGACGTTGGCTGCCGTCAATCTGCTTCGCGAGCGGTTGCCGGACCTGAAAATCCGCGTCGTCAATGTCGTGGACCTGATGACCCTGCAGCCGAAAGAGGCGCATCCGCACGGTCTCAGCAACCGCGAATTCGACGGAATGTTCACCCACGACCGTCCCGTGATTTTTGCCTATCACGGCTATCCGAGCCTGATCCATCGCCTGACCTACAATCGCACCAACCACGCCGGAATGCACGTTCGTGGCTTCAAGGAGGAAGGCACCACGACCACGCCATTCGACATGGTCGTTCGGAATGGGCTCGATCGTTTTCATCTGGCGATCGAAGTCATCGAGCGCGTGCCGGGCCTCAGCACCGCCGCCGCCCATGTCAAGCAACAGTTCCGCGACGCATTGATCGAGCATGCGCTTTATATTCGCCAGCACGGCGAAGATATGCCGCGCATCCGCGACTGGACCTGGCCCTATGGTCAATACGCCGGCCACTAACACGGCTTGACGATTGAGGACACGCGAGAGCCGCGTAACAGTAGTGGTTTTCTCCATGTCCGGCGCCATTCTGGTCCTGAATTCGGGACTCCTCTAGTATCATGAGCCCGGGGGGACTCGATTGAGGACTGCAGGCTTTGAGACGGTAGCTAGATTGATGCGCAGCAGGCGCACGTCAGATCGAGAGATCCGAACAAGACGTATGTCGATGTCACCGCGCTGCTCATAAGGAGACCGCATTGGATAGCCCGCCTTCTCACTCTTCTTTCGTGCATGGCCTAAGCCAAGAGGAAGCTGGCGAAAGATTGAAGTCTGAGGGCTTCAACGAGCTTCCACGCCGGGAGCACCGGACGCCGCTCACTATCGTACTGGAAGTCCTGCGCGAACCGATGCTTCTGCTACTGCTCGCGGGCGGCGCGATCTACCTTCTGCTGGGTGATCTTCAGGAAGCCCTAATCCTGCTTGCCTTCGCCAGTATGTCGGTGGTGATCACCGTGGTCCAGGAAACGCGCACCGAAGGGGTCCTGGAGGCATTGCGCGACCTGACCAGCCCGCGAGCGCTGGTTATCAGGAGTGGTGCTCACCTGCGTATTCCTGGCCGTGAAGTGGTTCGTGGCGACATCGTCGTCCTCGCCGAGGGAGACCGCGTTCCGGCGGACGCGACGCTTCTGCATTGTCGAGAATTGCAGGCTGATGAGTCGTTGCTGACGGGCGAGTCCGTCCCGGTGCGAAAGGCTATGCCGTCAGGCAAGCCGTCGTCGACCGTCAGGCCCGGAGGTGATGATCTTCCGTATGTTTATTCCGGCTCGCTGATCGTGCGCGGCAGCGGCATCGCGGAGGTCTCCGCCACCGGATCAAGGAGCGAGATCGGCAAGATTGGCCAGTCACTTCGCGGCCTGGAGGCGGAACCGCCGCGACTGCGCGGCCAGACTGCCCGCCTCGTGCGCCTCTCGGCCATCGGAGGCGGGTTCGTTAGCCTTGTCGTGCTGGTGCTCTACGGCCTACTGCGTGGCGGCTGGCTCGAGGCCCTGCTCGCCGCTATCACCATCGGCATGGCCATGCTGCCCGAAGAGTTCCCTGTGGTGCTGACTGTGTTTATGGCCATGGGCGCTTGGCGAATCTCGCGCGCCCGCGTACTGACGCGCCGCGCCGCTGCCATCGAAACGCTAGGATCGGCGACGGTGCTCTGTACAGACAAGACCGGCACCTTGACCGAAAACCGTATGTCGATCACCGAACTGCGGCCAACAAGTGGCGGCAAGTTTTCCCAAAATATAGCCGCAGATGCGGCCCTGCCGAAGGACGCTCGGGACCTGGCTTTGCACGGCCTTCTGGCGAGCGCGCCCGAACCGTTCGATCCAATGGAAAAAGCGTTCCATGACTTTGCAGAGAAGCAGATCGTAGATAACCCCCTAACGTCGCAGGCCGGCTGGAAGCTGATACATGGTTATGGACTGCGGCCCGACCTTCTTGCCGTCACCCAGGTCTGGCAAACGGGCACACGGCAAGCTGGGTTCACCGTCGCAACGAAGGGGGCGCCGGAGGCCATCGCCGATCTTTGCCGTCTCGGCGAGACTTATCGCGCCGCCATCAGGCAGGCGGTCGATGCGATGGCGATGGAGGGCCTGCGTGTCCTAGGCGTAGCGAAAGCAACCCACAATGGAGGGTCGTTCCCGGAGACGCCGCGCGGCTTCGCCTTCTCATTTCTGGGGCTCGTCGGCCTCGCCGATCCCCTGCGGCCGAGCGTGCCGCAGGCCATGAGCGACTGCCGCGCCGCCGGCATCCGTGTCGTCATGATCACCGGAGACTATCCGGCGACTGCCCGCGCGATCGCGCACCAGGCCGGCCTCGTTGACGGCGGTGCCGTCGTGGCCGGCGAGGCGATTGAAAGACTCGGCGAGCGGGATCTGAAGGAGTGTGTCCGCACCGCGACCGTATTCGCGCGCATCATGCCGGAGCAAAAGCTGCGTATCGTTCAGGCGCTGAAGGCCGACAACGAGATCGTCGCGATGACTGGAGACGGCGTCAACGACGCGCCATCGCTGAAGGCGGCCCATATCGGCATCGCCATGGGCGGGCGCGGCACCGACGTCGCGCGCGAAGCCTCGGCGATTGTGCTGCTCGATGACGATTTTGGTTCTATCGTCACCGCCGTCCGGCTGGGACGGCGCATCTACGATAATTTGCGCAAGGCGATGGGTTTCATCTTTGCCGTGCACGTACCCATCGCCGGGCTGGCGCTGCTGCCCTTGATCCTTGGCATGCCTATCATCTTCAGCCCGATCCACATCGCCTTCCTGGAGATGATCATCGATCCGGTCTGTACACTGGTCTTTGAGGCCGAGACCGAGGAGGAGGACGTCATGCGCCGCCCGCCGCGCCCGCCGGCGGAACCGTTGTTCTCCTGGCCGCTCGTCTTCTGGAGCGTGCTACAAGGCCTTCTGGTGTTCATGCTGTCCGGCGCGATCTTCGTCATCGCCTCCCGGAGCGGCATGCCGGCAAACGAAGTGCGCGCGCTGACCTTCTTCTCGCTGGTCCTATCGATCGGAAGTCTGATTCTCGTCAACCGATCCTTCAGCACCTCCCTCGTCACGGCGATCCAACGGCCTAATCCGATGCTGGCGTGGATCATCACCGCGGTCGCCGCTATTCTCTCACTCAGCCTGCTGGTTCCGGTTTTGCGGAGCCTGTTCAGTTTCGGCCCGCTCCACTGGGACGATCTAAGCCTGACCGTGGGCGCTGCAGTGACTATCCTGGTGGTGCTCGAACTCACCAAGACGTTTTGGCGTGACCGGCTACGGTTCTGACTCCCTTGTTACCCTTGCAATACAGAGCAAGAAATCAGAGTACCACGGATGCAGCCGCCGGAAACGGTTGTCGTTTCTCGTTCGATCTGAGTCTTGAGCCACCCACGTGCATCGCCGTTCCAAGCCGATCAGGGGGTCGCCTCGGTGAGGTGGCTGTTGAAGCTCGCAAAATTTTTGATCGTCAGAACGTAAGCCGACTTCGTTGTTGGCATGCATCATGCTGATCAGGTCGTCTAGCGAGTGATAGTGCATGCGTCTTCCTGAAGTCGACGCGGCCGGTTCGATCCGCGCATAAGAAATCGAGGTGCTGAACCGCGCGAGAAACTGACAGGGAGCAAGAACGGCCGCATATTCGATTGCCGAGGTGACGATATCTGTCCCTTAGCGGTTCACCGCGAAGAATGTGCCTTTGATTGCCATGTTGTTGGGCTTCGCTGCCGTCGCATTGACCGAAGGCAAGCCGAAGGTTGTCGCGGTCGTCGCGGCGGCCGGATTTCAAGAGAGCGAGATTCTGCGGCTGGCGGCCAGCGTGGAGCGCGCGAGCGAACACCCGCTGGCTGACGCGATCGTCCGGGCCGCGAAGGAGCGCAAACTCGATTTCAGCAAGGTCAAGGAATTCGACTCGCCGACCGGTAAAGGCGCGACCGGCAAGGTCGACGGCAAGACGGTTCTTTTGGGCAATCCGAACTTTTTGACATCGCTCGGCATCGAAACCCAGTCGTTAAATGAGCAAGCCGAACGTCTACGGGGGGATGGCGCCACCGTTATCAACATCGCGGTCGACGGCAAGCTGGCTGGGTTGTTTGCCATCGCCGATCCGGTCAAAGCGTCGACGCCGGATGCGTTAAAGGCGCTGGCGGCAGAAGGCATCAACGTCATCATGCTGACCGGAGATAACCGCACGACCGCAAATGCGGTCGCAAGGCGCCTCGGCATTTCCGATGTCGAAGCGGAAGTGCTTCCGGATCAGAAGAGCGCGATTGTGACCAAACTCCACAAGCAGGGGCAGATCGTCGCCATGGCCGGGGACGGCGTCAACGACGCCCCTGCCCTAGCCGCCGCCGAAGTCGGAATTGCCATGGGCACCGGCACGGACGTCGCGATGGAAAGCGCCGGCATTACCCTCCTCGGAGGCGATTTGGGCGGCATCGTTCGGGCCCGTCGCCTTTCGCAGGCGACGATGAGCAACATCCGGCAGAATCTGTTCTTCGCGTTCATCTACAACGCCGCTGGCATCCCCATCGCTGCGGGTATCCTCTATCCTAATTTCGGTATCCTGCTCTCTCCGATCATTGCCGCCGCGGCCATGGCGCTGTCGTCGGTAAGCGTTGTCGGCAATGCTTTGCGATTGCGCATGACGCAGTTGTGATTCAGACGACGAGACTTCAGTGCCACAGGCTCGGAACCAATCGAACGTTGGCGGCGAAACGACTCAATCTTCATCACGCGTCGCCGATAAGGTCAAATCCCAATGGCCTATTTTATCATCAAGTGTGCCTTATCAGGTATGCGGCGATTGTGACCGGGCACCGGGTGTGTTGATCCTCAAATTGCTGCGGCCTCAGATATCCGAGCGCCGAGTGCAATCGGCTGGTTATAGACCTCGCCGGCATCCTTCTGCGATGGAGATTACCGCGGGGCCTGTCCTCGTCGCAAATCCGGGTATATTGATGATGTAGTCCGCCCAGGATCGGATGGCAGATAATGCGTCCAACCACCAGCTGGATAGGGTTTGCGACAGGGACAGGTTGGCCAAGAAGAGGCTGAGGTAGAGAAAGTTGCGCGCGCTCTAAAACGCGCTGTTGCTGCAACGGGCGCGAAGGCGCAGACGCTCGGGGTGTCGCTGGACGCTCGTGGCTAATCCGGTGTCGATCGCGGTTGTTTGCTGGGAGTCATCACCACATAAGATATGACTCCAACAAAGGTGTCGTCGTGTACCCCCTTAAACGTAAGGAAGATCAGCCCAAGAAACTTCGGCTTCGGAACCCTCAGCGCGCCGACACCATTCCGACCGAAGGGTTCGCAATGGTCGTGGATGGAAAAATAAAAGCGAGCTTTGACGATGACCAGCGTTGTCTTCCGTATACATTGCTCGCATCAACCTCGCATTTTTTGGTACTAATCTCCAGCTTGGCTTGCGGGAGCTAGCTGACCAATGAGGTGATTTTGGCGCGCCGCATTTCATGGGTTTTGCGCAATACAGAATGCGCTTGCCAAGAGCCTATCAACGAAGGGTCTATGACCCGGTATATCGTTCATCACTTGGAGGGTCATGCCGGGTATCATTTCTCGTTATCACGGAATGAGCGATGCAACGCGTTTAAGGTCTCAACCGCTTCGTGCACCTTCGGGTCTGGCGCGTTCTTCAGCACGTCCAGCATAGCGCCAAAGTCGCTGTTTTGGTCAGCGACCGCTGCAGCCAAAATTTCGCGCACGTCGCAGTTCTCGCCCGAAGGGGCGGGCGGCTGCGCCCCGAGGGATAACGCTTTGCGCTTCGGCTCAGCCGGAGGAGAAGGCGCGCGTCGCGGTGTAAGCGTCAAGGGTGGGACGGCGTCCTGGGGCGCTGATCTCGTCTTGGCCGTGGGTTTCGACGGGGCACGACGTGGTGACGATTTGTGGTTTTGAGTAGCCGGTGGCGCGGGTGTGAGCTCTGCTCGTTCTTGCGGCTCAGGTGCGGGGTTGATCGCTCCCTGCAACGGCTCGTCCTGCCAGGCCCGCAGCCGCGGCAGCTGCGGCGGGGAGCCCTTCGCGCGCTCGTAATAGCTTCGATAAGGTTTGTCTAGGTAGTGCCTGATCTTGGTTAGTTCGAAGGACGGCGAGTTCTTCACCATCAGGATCGAGAGGCGCGACGACATCTCGCGGAGTTCGAGCGGGCTGCGCAGCGGGCGCGGCATATAGTGCGGCGCCCAGACCCGTGGCGCAAAGATGCCCTGCCCCGGCCGCTGGATCGGGGTCTTGTAGACTTGCGTCGTCTCCCCCAGCATTTCCGAGACAAATTCGGACGTATCGAGATCGTTGATCTGGATGAATAGCTTGATCTGCGAGCCGGAAACCGTGGTGATGCGCGTATTTTTGCCGTAGAGCTCGTCGAGCTGCGCGAGGTCCTGCATGACAATGGCCATACGGAAGCCGTAGCCGGCGCTAATGGTGATCTTGGAGATCAACGAGTTCATCCGGCCAACGTGATAGAACTCGTCAAGCATGAGCAGCACCTGGTGGGGCTCATCCTCGCCGGGAATCTTCACCATCAACAGATCGTGGATCTGCTGGAACAGGATCCGGATCAGCGGCCGGAAGATCGAGAGCTCCGCGATCGTGCAGCCAATGAAGATCGTCGCCGGTTCGCGGCGCAACTCGCGAATATCGAAGTCGGATGTTTCCGTTGCTGCCGAGATCAGTCCGTTGTTCCACAGCGACATCGCCATGTTGACGTTGAACACGGCGCTGTTGCGCGTCTCCGGCTCCAGCGCGATGTACTGCTGAAAATTGTCGACGACCCATGTCGGCAAATGCTGACGCTCGGTCTTCACGATCGCGCGTAGCACCGCGGAGATATCTTTGCCGGTCGTCGTCATCCGCGCCACGGTGCGCATGTGCTGAGCACCAGCAATCAGAGGCGACGACAGCACGTAGCCGATCAGGGCAGACAGCAGGAGCCGCCCTGCCCCGGCCCAGGTGTCGTCCGCCTTTTCAGGGATGACGAAGGAAGCGACGACCAGGCAGTCGGTCGCCATGCGCTCGTCGCGTCGCACGAAATCGAGCGGATTGTAGCGATGGGTGTCGTTGGAACCCGGCGAAAACATGAAGACTTTATTGCCCATCGCTGTGTTTCGGCGTGGAATAAGGACCCTGGGCGGCCTGTTGAAGTCCAGGCCTATGCGGACCGCATCGTAATCCGCCAAGACGGCCGGATCGTTGCCGAGCATCAACGATCATTTGGCCGCGGCGAGACGGTCTACGATCCCTGGCACTATGTGCCTGTCCTGATGCGCAAGCCCGGCGCCTTGCGCAACGGGGCGCCCTTTAAGGACTGGGTGCTGCCGGCTGCGATCGAGCGTGTGCGGCGAAAGCTTGCCGGCGCCGATGACGGCAATCGGCAGATGGTCGACATCCTCAACGCGGCGCTGACCGACGGTCTGCCAGCAGTTGAGGCCGCCTGCGCCGAAGCGGTCGCTCACGGCGTTCATTCCGCTGATGTCGTGCTCAACATCCTAGCTCGGCAACGTGAGCCGGCGCCACCAGCCAACATCATGACGCCGGCCGCACTGACGCTTCGCCATGCGCCGATCGCTGATTGTGCCCGCTACGACAACCTCCGGAGGACCAACTGATGGAACGAGCCCAAATCTTCGATCTCATGGGTGAGCTCAAGCTCTACGGAATGAAGGCCGCCTTCGACGAGATCATGGTGACCGCCATCAAGCGCCAGCATGAACCTCAGCGCATCGTCGGCGACTTGCTCACGGCCGAGATCAGCGAAAAGCAGGCGAGATCGATCAAGTACCAGCTCACCATCGCCAAGCTTCCTCTCGCCAAGGACATCGCTGACTTCCAGTTCGACGGCACGCCGATCAACCAGACACTTGTCAATGATCTCGCCGGCGGCGGCTTCATCGCCCAGCAACGCAACGTCGTGCTGGTCGGCGGTACCGGCACCGGCAAGACCCATCTGGCCATCGCCATCGCCAGGAGCTGCATCCGCTCCGGTGCCCGCGGGCGCTTTTACAACGTCGTCGACCTCGTCAACCGTCTCGAAAGCGAGACCCGCAACGGACGTCAGGGCCGGCTCGCCGAACATCTGACCCGGATGGACTTCATCGTTCTCGACGAACTGGGTTACCTACCGTTCGCTCAATCCGGCGGCCAGCTTCTGTTCCACCTCATCAGCCGGCTTTACGAGCGCACATCCGTCATCGTCACCACCAACCTCTCCTTCGGAGAGTGGCCCAGCGTGTTCGGCGATGCCAAGATGACCACTGCGCTGCTCGACCGGCTGACCCATCACTGTGACATCGTAGAGACCGGTAACGACAGCTGGAGATTCAAAAGCCGCGACGACGATCAAACAACCCGCGCTCGCACCGTCTCCGCAATCCCGGCCAGCTCCGACGCTGCGAGCGCTACC
Source organism: Nitrobacter sp. TKz-YC01 (assembly GCF_047824785.1). GTDB lineage: Bacteria > Pseudomonadota > Alphaproteobacteria > Rhizobiales > Xanthobacteraceae > Nitrobacter. Next base: position 111,939 of record NZ_CP181168.1, read on the forward strand.
AGCAAAGCTCGCCGATCAAAGGGGGCCCTTTTGGACGCCGATGGAGGGTCCCGTTCCAACGCCGATTGACACGCCGTCGCGCGCAAGCGTCCCTTTCAGCCAAGCCGCAAGCACCTCATCGAAGAGCGCGTCGGCGATGGTTTCATCGACCACGCGGGAACCGGGGTCTAGGGCGGCGTCGATCCCGTGCGAGCGAAGGATAGCCTGGCAAAAGCCGTGGATCGTCGTTGCCGTGATCTCCCCGATGCGCGGGGCCGCAGCATCGAGCTGCGCACGCATTGCTCCGCCTAAGGGCAGCGCGAGAATTCCGGAGAGTGCGGGGGGCAGCCGATCATTGCGGAGCTCGTCGATGGTCCAGCGTATACGCGCCTCGAGCTCGCTCGCCGCGGGCTCGGTGAAGGTGATCGCGGCGATCTTTGCAGGATCAATTCCGGTCGCGATCATCATTGCGACGCGGGCGGCCATCAACGACGTCTTGCCGGTGCCAGCCGCGGCCTCTACCAGCATGTTGGTTTCGAAATCAGTGAGTGACCGCCTGCGGGCGTCGAAGTCGGGCACGCTCACGGGCTGCTCCAAAGCTTGTCGAGCGCACCATTCGCCTGAGCAAACGAACGACGCTTCACACGACGGTACGAATCCAGGTCCGCCGGCAGGGCAATGGACAGCGAGTCGAAGAATAGCGGCGCCGGTCCGGGCGCGATCTCGCCACTACGTTGCAGGCGAGCGCCCGCGTCGGTGAACAGGACCGCCTGCTCAATAGCCCTCTCAAGCTCCTCGTTCGTCAGGCTTAGCGTGCGCGCAGGGTCGTGCTTGAGGTACGTCAACTGCGAGCTCACGCTCCGAAGCTCTGGAAGCAGGGACCGGACAGCAAGGGCGTAGAAGACGCGCTGAAGTTCAGCACCGCGATCGAACACGACCGGCTTTTTTCGCTCAGGCGCTGCCCCGACCTTGTAGTCGGTGATGATTGCCGCGCCGCGCGCCGAATCTTCGTCGAGTCGATCAATCCTTCCCCGGAAGGAAACGCCGGTCTGCCCGATCGGGACGGGTGCGAGTGTGGTCCACGGGTGGAGCGTCTCGCCTGGCTCGCCGAAGGAAAGCTCCGTCCAGGTCAGGCCTCTCTGTTCGCCCAGAGCTTCCGTGAGGCCTCGCAGCGCGCGCTCGCAAGCCATCGCTATTGTGTGGCCCCAGAGCAGGCCAGGCGGAACGGCCCTGGTAATCGGCCAAGTGTCCGCAAGGCGCGCCGCCTCTCTATCCAGAGCAATCCCGATCTCCTCGGAATTTGGAGGCACGCCGTCGCGCAGCACGCCTCCTATGAGGGAGTGAACGAGTTCGCCGAACGCGCGATGGTCGAGCGCGAGCGGCTGCGGGTCTAGGTTGGGCTCTCGCCAGTGAAGCGCGTATTCCCAGACGAACCCCAGGGGATCGCAGAGAAGCCGGTGGAGAGAGGTCGTGGATTGGACTTCCGCGAGGACATCAACGATAAGCGGGTGGTCGGGACGGACCCGCCCGTCGTGAGCGGTGTGCTGCTCGCTGTCCCACCATGCCCGCCAGCAGGCACGACTAGCGCGTACCTGCGGGTCCTTGCCGGCGTCGGCAGGGCGGGCATAGAGACGATCGCTCTCGCTGAAGGCGTGCGCGGGGATTGCGCTGCGCCCGACAACGCGCTCCTTGTCCTTCGGCCACAAGGTACTGGCTGCCTGCAGAGAGCCCGTCGCGCTCCTGTAAGCGCGTGAAAGCGTATAGCTCTGCGATTGATCGATAATGATGTCATGCATCGCCTGGTCGTTTTGGGCCGCTTCCGCAGACGGGAGTCTGAGGTGTCCCAGCAGGTGTTGCGGCAACAATGGGCTTTCGCTCGACCGTCTCGGCCACGCGTTTGCGTCAAGCCCAATGAGGCGGACATGCGCGCGAGGGGCAGCCGCTAGGTGACCTGCTGGCCCCCACGCGATCGAGTTTCCAGGTTCACGCCCGTCCGCAATGCGCAGCGCCTGCAACGAGAGCTCGATGGCGTGCGGGGGCGCCATACGCAACGCGTCGCGCCACAAAGCCATTGCGGGTCCCCTCAACAGACGGCGCCCGACCGCGTCCGCAGCCGCGATGCCGCAAGCCAATTCATCCAGAATTGGCAACAGTGCGCGTTCCGCGAGATCGCCGTCTGCCCGCTCTCCCCGCGCCTGTTCGAGAGCGTGCCGCCAAAGCTCTGGGCTTGCCAGCGTCGCGCTTCGCCGCAAGCCCTTGGCCCAGTCACCAGGTAGGCTCTCTCTGGCAGGATTGCGCGGCAGACGGGCAAACAGAAGCCTTACGCGCTCTTGCGATAGGCCGCGTAACAGAATGTCCGCGAGTGCAGCACAGGCCTGTCCTTCGCGGGTTGCAAGAGCCGGAATGCCGTGTGTGAAGTGCACGGGAAGCCCCGCCTCGCGCGAGAGAACCAGAAACGCGTCGTCCCACGCAGTTGGCGAAGCCGCCGAGATGGCGATCTCATTGGGAGAGGCCTTTCCGGCCGTCACAAGCGCGCGCGCCCAGCGCAACGCCTCTCTCACCTCGCTTCGTGGATCGGCACAGAGATCGGCGGAGAGGAGCAACGCCGCCCCTGTGGGGTACGTCTCAATCTCTCCGGCGAACCAGGCGCGCCCGCTGTGTTGTGATCCAATCCATCGGACCGGTACGGCCTCGCAGAGGGCCTGCAAGAGCGGACGCTATACGGGTTTGACATCGGGAACGCCTTGAATAGTGATGGCGCCGACTAACTTCGGGGCAAAGTGAAGTCTCTCCAGGGCTGCTCTAACCAGATCGGGTGGTGACAGCATTCCGGCCGGCAGCGCGCCTCGCACGCGGCGCTCGAGCAAAGTGAAGTCTCTGAGGCGAGCGTTGTCGGGCAACGAGGCTGGGGCCTCCACGTCCCACCAGTCTCGAAGCGCGGACAGCACAGCCCCCGGCATCCCTGGCAGTTGGCAAACCTTGTCGATGTCCTCGTATCCGCCCGCCTCGAGCGCCTGCCTTATGGCCGGATACAAGATTTCCTGCGTCGCCGGTGCGATGAACCCACCCGCGAGCCTAGCCGCGAGAAGAGGGAGTGTCAGGATCTGACGGCCAATGGTTTGGTCGCGTGCGGCATTGAGGCGTCGCATTCGCAATACCAAGGGTCCATCGACAACCTCAGTATGAATCAGCAATTGGCGCCCCCTCTCGTGCCGTGCGCTTCGCGCCTTATTGATCAGTATATCGGCGCCGTGTGGGATCGCGATGCCAGACGTATTGAGCAAAGTGCTCAAACGCGAAATCTCCTGATCGAAAAGCGTCAACGGGAATGATTTGATCGAGCGGGTGCATGGCAATCGGCCTTACGAAGTGAAAATACAAATCCGCCACTAGAACAGGACGAACGCTAAGCCTGGACCCTGACCCGCTGCCGCACGCGCTCGTAGAGCTGCACTTCGGCCTTGTGAAGTAGTTCGACGACGACCGCGAATCGCTGCCGATCGATATGCGTCGCCCAGCCGCTCTCGCAGCGCACGACAAGATAATAGCTGTCGCCGTAATCTTCGACACCGCGTTTGAACGTGACGCTCGCGCGCTGAACGGTCCCCTTCTCGCGCAACTGCGGTCCGGGAACGAGATTGCAATTGTATCGCGCCGCAAGTTCGGGGAACGGACCCTCAGCCTGTTCACGCTTGCGATAATGATCAAAGATGAGGTCCGGCTGACATCCGCGAACCAGCCGAAAACTCATGCCGACCCCGGCATAGTCGGTGCGCGTATGACGCACCGGTGGGTCGAACGCCAGCGTGACGCGAATGCAGCGCTCGCCGTTTCCTGCCTGAAACGCTTCCGGGATCGGAATCCGATAGACGGCAAAATGATCGAGAGCGAGCTCATCCTCTGCGTAGAGTGTGACGCGCGCGTCATCGGAGAACGCTGCGCGTTCCAGATCGACAAGACCGTGCCCGCAGACCACGCGGACCGCGTCGCCGCCAAGCAGCTGAAGCCGCTCTTGTGCCGGCTGTGGGATTTCCGCGGATCCGACAATGAGCGCGCGGACGAGATTGGCTGAGGCCTGCGGGAAGCGTGTCAGGATCTGCGCGGCGCTGAAAGCAACCCGCGGAGCGGCATAGGACGTACCCGAGCCCGCGGTGAACAGGCGATCGAGAAAGCCGTGATAGAGAGTCAGAACGCCCGCGCTGCCGACATCCTCCCCTCCCCGCAGCCGCGCGACCACGGGATCGAAGATCAGCGTACCGCCAATCTCCATGACGTCCGGTTTCGTCGCCCCGCCCGGACCCGGCCCAATGCGCGAAAATGGCGCCGGCTCATGCAGCCGCGTGATCGGGCGGACTCGGACGTCGTCGGCGCGGTCTGGATCGAGACCCTCACCGTGCGCGAGTGCACCGACGGTGATGACGTTCAAGGCGCCGGCCGGCTCGAACAACCGGTTGGCATCCTCCAGAAGATAGCGAGGATATTCGGTCACCGCCTGTTCGAGGCGATTGCCGCCGCGCGGGCTTCGATTACCGGACGAGACGACGATGACGACGTCGAGCTCGCGCGCCAATTCGTCGAGCGTAGCGGCCCATGTTCCGACCTTGCCGCCGTCGAACACCCGCCGGCGGTCGGCAAGCGCAATCACGAAAACCCGACAGCCGAAACGCTGATTCAGAGTCATAACCGCTTCGCGCATCTGCGAAGGCACCAGACGGCGATCGTCGAAGTCACCCCGGTCATTGATGACCTTCGCCGCACAGATACGCGCTCCGCGTTGCAGGGCGCCAGCGTCGAGCTGCGCGCGCAGGTCGCCAAACACAGCGACGCCGGCGACACGCGTTCCATGTCCCCAGACATCGGCGGTGCCGAGATCGGCAGGAACGGCGATCGAACCGGCGATGACATCCGCCAGGAACGGGTGATCGTTCACGCCGCTATCGATGATGCCGATCAGCGGGGCGTCATCGGCGACGGCGTTCAGCGGCGGCGCATCCGCCAAGACCATGTCGAGTGCCTCCGCCGTCGTCACGTCCGGCGCCGGCGGCAGATCGATGGCCGCGATCTCCTCGATCGTCAGCAGCGTGCGAAGCAGTTCGCCGGTTAGCCGCGCACGAAACATGCTGATCGAGGGGCCGACATAGCGATCGAAGACATCGCCACCTCGTGCCTCGACGTAGCGGATGACGTCCTCGATCTTGCGCTCGCGTAGGCGACGTTCGCCCAGATCCCAAAGCTCGATGTCGATCAGATAGGATGTCTGCGCGACGAGATCCTCGACATCAGCGAATCCTTCTTCCCGCAAGCGTGGACCGATCCGATCGCGAGCCTCGACCGATCCAATGCTTTCGATCCCAGAGACGAAGTTGATGTAAGGTGCGTGCTTCTGCCCGGGGGGCGCGCCGCCCTGATAGGCATCAAGCCGCGCGCGGAAATCCCGCATGTCTTCACTCGATGCGAATAGCATGAGCGTGCGGTCCGCGTCGCTCGATAGCACCGTGAGCCCCAGCCGCTCCCACTCTTCCTCAAGCCGCGCGCCCGTCATCTGCACGCGCAGGATCAGGGAGGGATCGACAAATTCGGGCTTGCGGCGCCGCCTTTGCTCCTGGGTCGCGGCGTCGAGTTCGTCGCGCAGCTTGGTGGTGTGCTGGTCGCGATCGCGCGCCGGCGGCGGACCGCCGCCGCCGTGCTTGCGGCGCTCGAATTGCTCGGGGAGCCGGACGAGCTCGAGGTGATCGTATCGGGCCACGGCGCGCCTAGCTCGGCGGCGCGAGGCGAGACTGTCCTGCTCGGCGCCGCGCCTCGTCTTCCAAGGCGCGATTGAAGTCGCGTGCCTGCACCTGCTTACGGCGATCGATGATCATCGTTTTGACCGCCTGCGTGCAGACGCGCTCGATCTCGGCGTAGGAATAGCCCTCCAACGCCGCCGCATGCTGCAACGGATCGAACGCCGTGGCGACGTTCTTGAACTTGAGCCGTAGGAATCGGGCGATCATCGCGCGATCGGGTTTGTCGAACCAGACGACCTCGTCGAAGCGGCGCCAAACCGCCGGATCGAGTGATTGATCGAGGTTCGTCGCGGCGATCAAGAAGCCTTTCGGCTGAATGTGGTCGATGAACAGCAGCAGGCTGTTGACGACCCGTCGCAGCTCATTGTGCTCGCTGGAGTCGTCGCGCGAACGCGCCAGAGCGTCGAACTCGTCAAAAAACAAGACGCAGGGCTGCTTGCGCGCGAACTCGAAAATCTTGCGGACATTGCCCGCCGTCTCGCCGAGGTACGATGAGATCAACCGATCGAGTTTGACAAGAAAGAGCGGCAGCCCGAGCTCAGCTGCAAAAATCTCTGCGCACAGCGTCTTGCCACATCCCGGCGGTCCGCAGAACAAGAGCTTGGACCGGACCTTGAGTCCGTGCCGCCGGATTTCATCGGCGCGGCGGAACTCTTTGACGAGACCAAGCAGCACGCGCACGTTTGTCGCGTCGAGCACGATGTCGTTCCGGCTGTGGCGCGGCTCAACGCGCTCGATGAAATCCGCGGCGGCTTCGGGAAAGGGAATGAGCGGCGCAAGACCCTTCGGTCCGGCCGGCCGGCTTGGACCCGTCTCGAGGGTCTTGCGCAGGCTGCGCGCCAGCACGCGATTGTTCTTTTTTTCCTCTTCGCCGATGATTTGCTCCGCCACGGCGCGGAACTCATCGTCCCGACCGTAACTGGCCAGCAATTTCTTCATCAGCTCTCCGCGGGCCATGTCTCTGCTTTACCTTCTCCTGCTGAGCGAATCATAACCGCAAACGCAGCGTTTCACGATGGGGTCACTACCCGATTTAAACAACGCAAATCACCGTCGTCGGGCCACATCTAAAGGACCCCCCACGCCCGATACCTGTCCCTCCCGGTTGCCTCTCGCAACCCGAGCTCCGCGACCAGGTCGTGGGCGGCGCGCGGCGTGATCTTCAGCTCCGCCGCGATCATGCCGGCCGAGACGATCGGCCGCGTCAACACATACTCCAACAGCGCGGGCAACCGGGAGGTCGAGCGGCGGCCATCAAGCTTGCGAGCCAGCAGGGTGCGGGCGGTTAGCCAGCGGTCGTGATCCTTCAGGCCTGCCTCGGCCGCGGCGGCGATGGCCTCGAGCTGCACGGTGAGGCGGCCTGCGCTATCGCGCGGTCGTCGCCGCTCGCGCGGAATGGCTTTGAGTCCGTCATGGAGGCAGGCCAGGTGCGAGCGCGTCTTGCCGCGCTGGCGCAGCACGCTAGCTGCGAGCAGCCGGCCGAGCCACGGGGTGTGCTGCAGCGGTTCGAGCGCGCTCCAGGCCTCGGCCGTGATCGCCGCCGCCAGCGCCGGCGGCAGCGTGCGGGTCTGGTCGATGACGACGCGCCACGCATCGAGGCGTTCCTCTTCGTCCCAATCGAGATCGTAGACCAGTGGGTCCCGCTCGGCCGGACGGCTGATCTGGTTGGCGATCTCGTGCGCGAGGGTGCGGTCGGCTTGGGCGATCGCCGCGTCGACCGCGGCGAAGACGTCGGCCAGCCGTTCGTCCGTTGAGGTTACGCCAAGCGGCTCAGCCGCATCCACCTCGCCGTCTTCCAGGTCGCGTGCCTCATCCGCTTCCTCCTTCCGGTCGCAGGCTTCTTCTTCCCGGTCGCCGCACCCTCCCCGACCCCGAAGTCCGGCAAGCCCGGCGGCCGACAGCGCCCAATCCGGCTTCGCCTCGGCGATGCGCCGTCGCGTGCGCAGCACGGCATGGGCGCGGGTGAGCTCGTGGGTCGGGGTGCGGACGTCCATGCCGGCATCGTGGAGGACGAGATCGTCGAGGTGAACGAGAGCGCCTTCGAGCCATAGGCAGGCCGCGGCGTCGGCGAAGTGGGTGCGGGCGATCCAGCCCTGCCGGATCGGGCTGTTGGCGAGGCGCTCGTCGAGCCGGGCCAGGGAATCCTCGGCGGCGGCGAGCGGGCCGGCGATCTGGCTCCAGGGCAGCGGATCGGGGATTGGGTAGCGGGAAGGCAAGGTCTTGATAACCTTAATAGGAATCTGTCAAACGGAAGCTAACATGGTTTTCTGTTCCGTCATAGCGACGGCTGTTTGCGGACTCTTCTCACTATCGATAACTCCCCCTTATCGATAGTGTTGGACGCCACGGCGCAAATCAGCGAGTCTGACGGGACAGCCCGGCCAATCCCGCCCCCGTGAGGCGCGAGAGCGACGGGAGGACATGCCGCTTGCAAGCCCTCCCCTCAACTGTCGTCGTAGAGGCTGTCGCGAAAGGCCTTGTCGGCCGCTTCGGTCTTGGCCCTCCGGCCGCGAAGGCGAAGTTGGCGGATGAACTCGAGGCCGCGCTGCAACGGCGATACGGACGCCGACCCGAGTTCGGCATCGAAGTGCTCGAAACCAGGCGCCATTTCGCTGGCCTCGATCGCGGCAATGTCTTCGTCGGTCAGATCGACGGCTGGAACGGCACGGCGATCACGCGCGGCCGCCTGGCTCCGCTCGGCCGTACCGGCCTCGTCGCTGGTCGCCGGCGGCGCGATGTTCCTGTCCGGGTGGCTGCCCATGGCGCTAATTCCATTGGTTCACAGGCGATCATAGCCGAACGGCGCCCTCTCCGCAGCCTCATGTTGAACGCCAGCGTAGCAGCGCTTATAGTCATACAGGTCATTATAGTCACAGGAGCAGATCGTGACCGCCCCCCGAAAGACCTCCGCGCCCCAATCCGACCATTGGACCGTGGCCGGCGCCAAGGCGCGCCTCTCTGAAGTGATCGAGCGCGCCCAGACCGATCCGCAGGTCATCACCCGCCACGGCAAGCCCAGCGTTGTCATTGTCTCGGCCGAGGAATGGGCGCGCAAGACCGTCCGCAAGGGCACGCTGGCCGAATTCCTGATGGCCTCGCCACTTCGCGACGCCGATCTCGATCTCGAGCGGGTGCGCGATCAGCCGCGCGATCTTGATCTATGAAGGTCCTGCTCGACACCAATGTCTTGTCGGAGGTTCGCCGGCCGGTGCCCGATCGTAAGGTGCTCGCCTGGCTCGATACGATCGACGAGGACCGGGCCTTCATCAGCGTGGCGTCGATCGCCGAGCTCGGGTGCGGCATCGCCCGGATGGACGATGGCCGGCGTCGCGCAGCGCTTTCCGCCTGGCTCGCGGAGGACCTGCCGGCGCGTTTCGCCGGTCGGATCGTGCCGATCGACCCGGCGATCGCCGAACGCTGGGGCGATCTGATGGCGCAGGCCCGCCGGAGCGGTTTTGCGCTGTCGGTCATGGACGGGTTTTTCGCGGCGACAGCGCTGGCCAAAGAGCTCGTGCTCGCGACCCGTAACACCAAGGATTTTGTCCCACTTGGCTTGCCGCTGTTCAATCCATGGGACTGAGGCGCGAGACCCCCTGCCCGCTTCTCGGATATCGCGGAAACGGCGCGAAAAATATGCTAGACTGGTAATCGAGGTGACCCAATGACCGATTTTGCCCGCATCAGCCAAGACCCCGCCGTGATGGGCGGCAAGCCCTGTATTCGTGGCCAGCGCGTCACCGTCGGCATGATTGTCGGCCAAATTGGCGGCGGCCGCAGCATCGAAGCGCTGCTCGCCGACTATCCCTACCTTGAGCGCGAGGACGTGCTGGAAGCCCTCCGCTATGCGGCCTGGCGCGCCGAAGAGCGGGAGGTCGATCTTCAGCGCGTGTCCTGATGCGGTTCCTGATCGACATGAACCTGTCGCCAAACTGGGTTCCTTTTCTGCAGGAAGCCGGGCTTGAGGCGACGCATTGGTCGAGCGTCGGCGCCGCCAACGCGCCCGATCGCGCGCTCATGCAATGGGCCGCTACCCATGACCATGTCGTCCTGACCAATGATCTCGATTTCTCGACAATCCTGGCGGCCACGGGCCGCCGAAAGCCGAGCGTCATTCAGATTCGCGCTGACCTCCTGACGCCGGCGGCGATCGGCAGCGCCCTCCTCCGCGCGATCGCACAAACAGAGCGCGAGCTCGCTGAGGGTGCATTGGTGTCGATCGATCCGCAGCGTGCGCGTGTGCGCATTCTTCCCCTCGGTTCGTGATGGACGACCTCCTCACCGATCACCCCCACTCCGACTCCGCGACTCGGCGCGCGCTGCAGCTCGATGCGCTCTCCGCCATCCTGCCTATGGAGCGGCGCGATCGGCTGGCCGAACTGCTGACCGACGATGACGTCGAGACGCTGAAGCATCTCGCGCGCGAGGGTATGGGCGAGAACACCCTGCGGGCGCTCGCCTCCGACCTGGCCTACCTCGAAGGCTGGGCGCAAGCGGCGACCGGTGCACCCTTACCCTGGCCGGCGCCGGAAAGCCTGGCCCTGAAATACGTGGCGCATCACCTCTGGGATCCGGTCGCGCGCGAAACCGATCCCCAGCATGGGATGCCAGCCGAGGTCGCGGCGGACCTGCGGAAGGCCTTGCTGCTTCGCACCGATGGCCCGCATGCGCCATCGACGGTCAAGCGCCGGCTGGCGAACTGGGGCACGCTGCACCGCTGGAAAGGGCAGGAGGGTCCGTTCCACGCGCCCAGTCTTCGCGCGGCTCTCCGGCTCGCGGTCCGGGCCAGCAGCCGGCCGCGTCAGCGCAAGAGCAAGCGGGCCGTCACCCGCGACGTGCTCGACCGGCTGCTCGCGACATGTCACTCTGACCGTCTCGTCGACACCCGCGATCTGGCGATCTTGCTGCTGGCGTTCGCCTCGGGCGGACGCCGGCGTAGCGAGGTGGCGCGGCTCCGGGTCGAGCAGATCAGCGATGAGCCTGATGTGCCTCTCGATCCTCGGGATCCGCAATCGCCGACCCTGGTGTGCCTGGCGATTCAGCTCGGTCGGACCAAGGCCGGGGTCGCGGACGAGGCGGGGAGGGTGCTCCTGGTCGGGCCGCCAGTCGAGGCGCTGCGCGAATGGCTCGAGCGCACCGACATCAGCAAGGGACCGGTGTTCCGCGCCATCGACCGCTGGGAGGCGCTGGAGGAGCGGGCGCTGACCCCGCAGTCGATCAACCTGATCGTGAAGCGGCGCTGCGTGATGGCCGGGTTGGAGCCGCGGGAGTTTTCGGCACACGGATTGAGGTCGGGATATTTGACCGAGGCAGCGCGGCAAGGCGTGGCGTTGCCTGAGGCGATGCAGCAGTCGCAGCACCGGTCGGTGCAACAGGCGGCCAGCTACTACAATGAGGCAGAGCGGTCCTTGGGACGAGCCTCGCGCTTGATCCTCTGATGCAGTGTCAGCCCGCTGGCGCCGGCGGTCGAGCCAACAGGGCAGTTCTCAGCTGAGAACAGCCCTCGTTGAATCGAAAAGTTATCAGCTGAGAACACTGAGTGCTGGCCAAGTGGTTAATTTCCGTTAACCCTTATTTGCTTGACCGACTCGGAGAAGTCGCCGAATTTACGCTCAACATGGAAAATTCGGATACCAAGCGTAT